>JBCDFA010000134.1:0-18012 GCA_039178835.1 Chloroflexota bacterium | reverse complement strand
GGTTCTGAGGTCTCGGCGCTGATGGGACGTATGCCTTCACAGGTAGGGTACCAACCGACTCTGGGAACCGAAATGGGTGAACTTCAGGAACGGATTACTTCTACTAAGAATGGCTCAGTGACCTCGATGCAGGCGGTATTCGTTCCTGCGGACGACTATACTGATCCGGCACCAGCAACGACCTTTGCGCACTTAGATGCGACGATTTCGCTCGAACGCAGTATCTCTGCAAAGGGCATCTATCCTGCGGTTGATCCGCTGGCATCAACCAGCCGTATTCTGGACCCGAATATTGTTGGTGAGGAACACTATCGTGTCGCACAGGAAGTCAAGCGAGTCCTTCAGCGTTACAAAGACCTTCAGGATATTATTGCTATTCTGGGTGTTGAAGAGTTGTCAGACGAAGATAAACTGCTGGTTGCCCGTGCACGTAAGATCGAGCGTTTCTTCTCACAGCCATTCACGGTTGGTGAGAAATTCACCGGACGGCCAGGCAAATATGTGCCGATTGCCGAGACTGTCAAGAGTTTTGCACGTGTTCTGGAAGGCGAAGCAGATCATATTCCAGAACAGTACTTCTTCTTGCAGGGCAGCCTTGATGATGTTATCACGGAGTACGAAGCTGCCAAGTAAGGGCACATCCAAGATAGAAAACAGACGGGTAACAGATACACAAGTATGTGTTTGTTATCCGTCTCTTACACTATAACTACTGTGATGAGAGAACTATATGCCTATTCATCTTGAAATTGTGACTGCTGAACGATTGGTCCTTTCTGATGATGTCGATATGATTAACGCACCAACCAAAGATGGGCGTGTTGGTATTCTACCCCGCCACTCACCCTTGTTGACGGTTCTCGATATTGGGGAACTTGATATTGTCAAGGATGGTGTTACCACGCCATACGCGGTTTCAGGCGGCTTTATGGAGGTCTTGCCAAACCGTGTTACGATTCTGGCTGATACAGCAGAACGTGCCGATGAGATTGATGAGGTACGTGCTGAAGAAGCCCGTCGGCGAGCGGAAGAGCAGATTGCTCAACGTAAATCGGATCAGGATCTGATCCGCGCAGAAGCTGAATTGCGTATAGAAATCAATCGACTAAAAGTTGCCCAGTTGAAAAACAAGCGGCGACGTTGACGAACATCGTATCCACTCATGTACGTACCATAGGTATCGAACTAAGCACGTACAGGTGTTTTCGGGGAAGTTATGGCCCGTAAAATTGGTATTGATCTTGGCACCGCCAATGTGTTGGTGTATGTAAAAGGCCGCGGTATTGTCCTTTCAGAACCCTCCGTCGTTGCACTCTCTCGAAAAGACAATCGGATTAAGGCAGTGGGAGCTGATGCACTCGCGATGGTAGGGCGCGAACCGGAGAGCATCGAAGTTGTGCGCCCAATGAAAAATGGTGTTATCGCCGACTATGATATTACCGAAGCAATGCTTCGCCATTTTATCGGGAAGTCAAATGGGCGCTTGAATCCCAGCAAACCAGAGGTGATGATTTGTATCCCAGCGGGGGTTACCACGGTTGAGATGCGCGCAGTGCGTGATGCAGCGCTCACTGCTGGGGCGCGTCAGGCTTTCCTTATTCGTGAGCCTCTTGCTGCTGCGGTTGGCGCAAACATTCCTATTGCGCAACCATCAGGAAACCTGATTATCGACATTGGTGGAGGCACGACCGAAGTTGCAGTCATCTCGCTCAACGACATTGTGGTGAGTACCTCTGTTCGGGTTGGTGGCAATAAATTTGACGAGTCCATCGCCGCCTATGTCAAACGCAAATATAATGTCTTGATCGGTGAGCGTACTGCCGAAAGTATCAAAATTGAAATCGGCTCGGCGTTGTCGCTCGAGCGACCAATTACAATGCCGGTCCGTGGTCGTGACCAAGTAGCGGGTCTCCCGCGCACAATCGAGATAAGCTCAAATGAGATTACTGAGGCATTGCAGGAACCGCTTGAAGCAGTTGTGAATGCAACTCGTGCGGTGCTAGCAGAAACACCACCTGAACTCTCCTCTGACATTATCGACAAGGGTATGATTATGACAGGTGGTGGGTCGATGCTCCGTCGAGTGAACGAATTGCTCACGGAAGTGACGGGCGTGCCTTGTTATGTGGCGGATCAACCGGCGAATTGTGTCGCCATTGGTACTGGCATGGCATTAGAGTATATCGATATTCTACGAGATAGCCTGTCTGGTGATGATCTGCATTAACGGGTTTTTCAGGAAAGTACAGGCTCTTTTTTATTATGAGACAAACATGCAATCCACCTGCAACTGGCTTAGTACTTGAGATTGGGAGTGGAAACAACCCCAATGCACGCTCGGATGTCCTGTGTGATCGCTATATCACCGATGACACAGAGCGTGGTGGCCACATCGTCATTGATCGGCCATTTGTCGTGGCTGATGCGCACCATCTGCCCTTTAAGGAAGGCGCGTTTAGTTACACTATCTGTTCACACATTCTCGAACACATGGATGATCCACAACAGTTTGCGAGTGAACTTCAACGCACGAGTGCAGCAGGCTACATCCAGAGCCCTTCGGAGATCGCCGAACGACTCTTCCACTGGTCCTTCCACCGCTGGTATGTCAATCTGGTTGGCGATACACTCGTCTTACACCCCAAAGAAGCAGCCGAGCCATTTGGCGAATTGTTTGATTATCTCTATGAATATAATCCAGCGTATTACTTCTTTCAACGGAGTATGCCAGAACTCTTTTGGGCCGAACAAGAGTGGCATGGTGATCTCAAAGTAGAAGTACGCGAAGAATCACCACTGGCTCTTGATGATCCAAATCAGTTGCAGCAGCTTGTACACACCCAGGTTCCCCTGCCTCGTATGTTAGTTCTGTTTGTGGGGGCTCTGGTTGCGCGCTCAATGCGTGTGGATCTGCGAAATCGCTTGCGTAAGTTGCTACGCCGTAGTTATGTCTAAGCAATAACAGAACGTTCTGCTCTAGAAGACCTTCGCCTCTTATGCGTATACTCACCGTCCATCTTCTCAAGCCAGATAGTGATAAAAATATCACGTACTGTGGTGAACTTGTGACCGATGAAAGCGATCATATCTTGATTCATGCACGATGGGAGAAACCGAGCCTTGAGCTAGGGTATATGACCTTTGAAACAGGTGATCATTTTTACGAACACTACTATACCAATCGCTGGTTCTCCATTTTTGAGATTCGTAGTGCCACACAACAACTCAAAGGCTGGTATTGTAATGTGGCCCGACCAGTACGTATTGAAGGAGATGTACTCTATTCGGAAGACCTAGCGCTGGATCTGTTTGTCTCACCAGATCGACAGACCTGTTTGCGCCTTGATGAAGATGAATTTGAAGCTCTGGGTCTTGCAGTATCTGACCCTACTACCCACCAGGCTGCTCTCCTCGCGTTTGCAGAACTTGAACAGATGGCAACTCAAGGGCTACCACCATTCGACAGTTCCCCCTCAAAAATGATATGATGCCATATGTGTCTTAAAAAACTGATAGGTTTTAATGTGCGTATATACACACGATAGTAATATAGATACCTGATATTGTTCACAACTTTGAGGGACTATATATGACAGTAAGGAACTCCCACCAAGATAATATACTTCACGCGCTCAAAGAGGTAGAAGATCGTAGTGCGATTCCTCCAGGCGAGCAAGAGCGGCAAGAAGCACTTGCCAATGCAGCACAGTCGCTTCAGCTTGCTTCTGATCGTGTTACTATTACCGAAGTTCGTCAACATCCACATGTGCGAGCCTATCTTCACGCTGCCAACGAACACCTGAAGCTGTTGGGATACACTGAACACGGCACGCGGCATGCCGGTTTGGTGGGGAACATCGCAGCAAATGTGCTTGAGCGTTTAGGCTACTTACAACGGCAATCTGAACTTGCGGCGATTGCTGGTTTGCTTCATGACATCGGGAATGTAATTAACCGTGAAATGCATGGACAGTCAGGCGCATTGATGGCGAAGGATATCTTGCGCGATCTCAATATGGACATCCACGAAGTGATTCTTATTATGGGGGCCATTGGCAATCACGAAGAAGAGCGTGGCCATGCTATCAGCCCTATTGCTGCAGCGCTTATTCTGGCTGATAAGGCCGATGTCCATCGTTCACGTGTTCACAACACAGACCCGACAACCTTTGATATTCATGACCGAGTGAATTATGCTGCAACCCATTCATTTCTTCACGTCGATGTAGAATCACAACGTATTACGCTGGATATTACTATTGATCCATCCATAGCCTCTGTTATGGATTATTTCGAGATTTTTCTTTCCCGTATGATCATCTGTCGTCGAGCGGCTGAGTTTCTTGGATGCCGTTTTGGCTTAGAAATCAACGGGAGCAGATTGGAATAAGTGTTGTGTGGGGAAGCGTGATCAACGTCGATTACGTGTCGCCTTGCTCGCACAATGAAGAGCAGACAAGGACCACTTGTATGACCAATGCAACCACAACTATTGTTCAAGGGTTAGAGCGATTTGGCATCAAACCAACTGGACACATTCACGCCAATCGGGCTGTCCCACGTCTTGTTGAGCTATCACTAGCCCGCAACGAAGGCGTGCTCGCAGCCAATGGATCATTTGTAAGCCGCACGGGAAAACGTACCGGACGATCTCCAGGTGATAAGTTTGTTGTGCATTATAAGCAGAGTGAAACTGCCGAAAAGATTGCCTGGGGGAAGGTTAATCAACCACTTGATGTCGATGTTTTTGAGCGATTGAAGGCACGTGCTGCGGAGTATCTCCAGTCACGCGACCTCTTTATTCTTGATGCCGATGTCGGTGCTGATCAGCGTTATCGTTTACCGATTCGGCTGGTGACTGATATGGCATGGCACGCACTTTTTGCCCACCAGTTGTTCCGTCGTTTAAGCCCTGAAGAGCAAGCAGTGCATCAGCCGGAATGGACTATTCTTTCTGCGCCACGTTTGCAGGCTGATCCTGCCCGTGATGGTACTAAATCGGAAACAGCCGTTGTGCTTGATGTAGAACAACGTTTGGTTCTGATATGTGGAACAGAGTATGCTGGTGAGATTAAAAAATCAATCTTTACCGTAATGAACTATGTACTCCCGATGCAAGATGTGCTATCGATGCATTGTTCAGCAAACAGCAGTGCTGATGGCGACGTCGCACTGTTTTTTGGCCTTTCCGGGACGGGGAAAACCACCCTTTCAGCCGATCCAAATCGCCAACTGATTGGTGATGATGAGCATGGTTGGAGCGATCATGGTGTATTTAATATTGAGGGTGGATGTTACGCGAAATGTATTAACTTATCACAGAAAAACGAACCACAGATATGGAATGCTATTCGTTTTGGTTCTGTCACTGAAAATGTTGTGATCGATCCTGAAACAGGTGAACCTGATTATGCTGATGATTCGTTGACCGAAAATACGCGTGTTGCTTATCCTGTTGAGTATATCGACAATGCAGAACTCAGTGGTGTCGGAAATCATCCCAAGTATATTTTCTTCCTCACTGCTGATGCCTTTGGTATTCTCCCACCAATTGCACGATTGACCATCGAACAGGCCCGCTATCACTTTTTGTCTGGGTATACCGCAAAGGCGGCTGGTACAGAAGTTGGTGTGGTAGAGCCTGAAGCAACTTTCTCAACATGTTTTGGTGCACCGTTCTTGCCACTCCCTCCACATGTCTATTCACAGATGCTCGGGGAAAAACTGGAGCGCCATGGTACACAAGTTTTTTTACTCAATACCGGTTGGACGGGTGGTCCCTTTGGTGTAGGAGAGCGTATTAAATTACCTTTCACGCGCGCAATGGTAAGCGCTGCCCTCGCTGGTACATTGAATGATGTTCCTGTCTATACTGATCCTGTATTTGGTTTGCACGTTCCTGAACGTATCGAAGGAATACCTGAGTTATTGATGCATCCACGCGAGACATGGTCTGACAAAGCGGATTACGATAAGAAAGCACGTGAGTTGGCAGAGCGCTTTGTCGAAAATTTCAAAAAGTTTAATGGTGTGCCGAAAGAAATTGAAGTCGGTGGGCCACATATCTAACAATAGTATCGTCCGATAGTGCTTCTGTTGATCATTGGGATGTAAACACCTTTATGTGGGTATTTCGCATCCCAATTATTCTCTTTTGCCTTGTCACTGATCCTGAGGTGTGCTAAACTCAATAGCACAAAGATATCATGCGTTTGTAACGTCATTGTCTTACATCATCGACAAAGAAACATGGGGCAAGCATGAGTCGAGTCATCGCTATTTCAAACCTCAAAGGTGGCATTGGCAAGACCACAACAGTTGTGAATGTTGGTGCAGGTCTTGCGCTCAAGGGGGCGCGGGTATTGGTGGTGGATGTTGATGCTCAGGGGAATCTTGCAATGGCTCTTGGTGTCCACCCACGACGTACCCTCTACGAAGTCATTGTTGATGGTGCTCAAGCTGTTGATTGTCTAACCCCTACCAGACCGAATCTCGATCTGCTCGCGGCTGACCATACCTTGCTTGGTGCTCAACCAATCATTGCACAACGTCCCGATTGGAGTCAGGTGCTAGCCAAGAGTCTCCGTCCCCTTATTAATCATTATGATTTTATCCTAATCGACTCAGGCGGTTCTTTGACACCACTCAATGTCAATGCATTTGTGTGTGCAGACTCCGTTATTGCACCTACAGCTATCGAGCATTTTTCGCTTAAGAGCATCGATCTACTGTTTCAACAAGTTGCGCGTGTCAAACACAACAGTGCGAGCATACGGATGATCGTACCAACTATGTATGATCCACGTGTGCGGCAGGCCAAGGAATTGCTCGAAGAATTACATGGCATGTATGGCTCAATCGTTGCACCACCAATACGCGTCAATGTACGCCTCTCAGAAGCACCACGGGCTGGTCGGACGATCTACGAATATGATCCGCGTTCACGCGGTGCTATTGATTACGCTATCCTGGTTGAGCGTATTGGCGACATTTTTCAGTTCCAATCTTCTGCGAAATCAGCCCAATCATCAATAGCACCTGTTCAGCTGACAGAGCAGGAAGGAAATAACAAGACATTTGCCCCAACCAAGGCCGAATCAGCGAAAGAATCAAAGAAAACAGCCAAAAAGAAACCTGCCCTGCAAAAGTTACAACCCTCCAGTGTAACCGAATCGAACGGTGTAGCAACGCATACTAACCACGAAACATCTTCCTCTATTCTGCCTGATCAACCGTCTGAGCCGGTCGTGCCTGAGCGTACTGCAGCAGCAGATATTCCTGAACTAGCTCCCAAAAAATACCAAGCCCCCGGGAGTATGTCATCACAAAGCTGCCCCTACTGCGATGAACAACTCAAACGTGCTACAGTTGCGGGATATCGAGTCGAGTATTGTGAGCGTTGTAAGTATAAATCACAAAGACTCGCACGTGAACCGATGCGCTAGGCAAAACTCCTCAACATTGGGTATACTGTGAGATATGCTCTGTTGGAGGCGAGGCTTTCATACAAGTTGGTCACGCTCCGCGCAACAAAAGCTCTAGAAAGCCCGTCATACCAATAAAATGAGGAGTGTTCAACTATGACAACTGATGATTTTCGGGCTGATGCCCATACACTATTAGATCATATGCTCAAAGATTCCTCGGCCAACCCAGACCGAGAGGAGTTATTACAACAGTATGCCGAGCAGTTTACACGGATGCATAATTACTATGCACACCAACTACTTAACGAGGTGATTGAAGATGCCCGTACCCGTTTAGATGCTCGTATCTCTCCCGACCCGATCCGTCAGACGATTGCGTCAGTACAAACAACGGTACAGGATGTCTGGAAGTCACTCTGGAAACCATAGTACGTGTTGGGCGAAAGACGACAGTGATAGCCGTAGATTTGTCTAATCAAAACGTGCTACATTTAGTTCTCGTTGTACGATGATGCCTGAGTCGTTCAGATAAATCCAGCGAGAACTCCTACCGGATCTGTTTATTTAATGCAAAACTGTAAGGCTGAGTTGAGTATACTTAGAGAAACCGCCCTTTTCTCGGAAAGTCTGTTATTTGGTAAAATAATACAACCTGGCCCAGGCGATGTGGTCAAGGCTTTGTTAGGAAAAGCGCTGACAAAAGCATTACATGTGTCCGAGTGGCAACTTCACCTTATCACATCAGCAGATGATTGGCAGCAATACCGAGAGCACCGTGTAGTGGTTGAAGCACAATTTGGTGGCACGCGTGCTGATGTTGAGCGCATGATCAAGATAATGCATTCTAGACAAACGCAACTCTCCATTCAATGGTATTTTTTGCAGGCTGAAGAGCGCCTTGGTGGGGTTGGTTTGCTCGAATTTGAGTATCAAGGAACCCGGTCGGGACGCCTACAGGATATTGATATTTTTCCATCCTATCAAGGGCTTGGTTTGGGAAATGTGCTTTTGAAAGCGGTTGAAGGCCTGGCATATCGTAAAAACCTGACATATCTATATCTTGGCGCTGATACAAATGATTGGCCACTGTATTGGTATCAGCGCCATGGATATGCTGAATTGGCACGCATCAAAAAAGTAGCCGACTAAACTCACGGATCTGATTGAGTTTGTCCTTGCTTCATCTTTTTCGTATATCAACCTCAAATCATAATCATCACAAAACAGCTAGTATATACTCTTGCATTTATTTTTAGGTTAGGCTAAAATATTGATATGTACAAGCAAATAACATTTGACTGTTGGTAAGTATTAGAATATACTAACAAATGTTGTTCTGTGTCCATAGTCTCTCGTTTAAGAATCGACTCAGGGTATGATGATAGATCGTTCCTGTGGTGAAATGGGGATGCATGTTATGTCAGCACTACCATATACACTGTATTTATCAGGTGAGAATGTCTGGAGCTATTTTGAGCAGGCGCAGGAACAATTGGGAGTCAACTATCGACAACTGCCCAATGAACGTGTGTTGCCTTTGCCTGAATGGTTTGGAAAGGGCTATGTGCGAAGTGTATCTCTTCGTAATCAACTCAATATCTTTATTCTCGATATTATTCCGCGTCAGACAGTTGCCATTGATTGTCGTACTCTACAATATAGTCCAATGTTCGAACTTCACTTTAATGTTACGGGGACTTCGAACTCTAAGAACTGTCTAACCAACGATACCTATCAGATTATTTCTGGTGAAGGTGTTTGTTACTATGCCAATATCAACGACGCAGATATGCATATGCAAGGCAGATTTCCTGTAGGCCAGCGGTTCACCATTGTTGAAATTACCTCAGATACGTCAGTCCTTACAGATTTGCAAGTATCGTTAGACATGCTCTTTCCTGCCCAAACACATCGCTTTGATAAGCCTATTATCTATCAGAATAGTTATGGTATTACACCGGCGATGTACACGGCACTCCAACAGATACTCAACTGTTCATATACTGAGTTACCGCGCCAACTTTACCTTGAAAGTAAAGCGTTAGAGTTATTATCGCTGTACGTAAATGAAGCTGCAACAAGAGACGCCAGTCAGCCCTCGCAACTTCGTGAGGATGACATCGAGCGCATCTACACCGCAAAACACATTCTCACCCAACGTATGGATAACCCACCATCACTGGTTGAACTGGCACGACAGGTTGGTATCAATGACTACAAACTTAAAGTAGGATTTCGGGAAGTCTTTGGCACCACGGTCTACAAATATTTGCACACTCATCGCATGGAACAGGCACGCGATCTTCTTTTGAAAAGGACCCATAGTGTGCTGGAAGTCGCCTATGCGGTCGGGTACGCAAACCCGAGCCAATTCTCTGCAGCCTTCAAAAAGACCTATGGCACGACTCCGAGCTCATACCTGAGCAAGCGCATGGTTTAACCTCTCTCCTTTGTTCCTCAAACGCGTATTCTACAGAGCTATTGCCCCTTTGATGCCTGACGCATCCGTCGTGGAGCAGAGATCATCCGTCTGTGAGTAGCCACGATATAGGAACTTTAGTATGCTCAGAGTACTACTATTTATTTCCTAAGTATCGACGGTGCTTTGATACAGGCTGGGTTGTAACCTGTGAGTCTTCGTAGATCTCTAGTGCTTACTACCTCATCGTATTGCCCAAATGCTATGTCGACTACTACACAATCTTCTTTTTACGCATAGTGGGAGTACATCATGCACATTCGTACCAGCGACACCTTCTTTAGCTATCAGATCATTCGTCAGAGCAGTTATATTCCGCAAGGGGCTGGCGATTTTGGTGAGATCTTACAGGTGACCAAACAAATTAAAAAGGGTAACCTGGAGAGTTGGATTAGCTGTTGGTCACAGAAAGCGGAGGAGATTGAACAGTTAGCCTGGCAGAGTTTGCATAACAAAGATCTGATCTCTGCCAGAAGAGCATTTCAGCGTGCCAGTAGCTACTATTGGCTGGCTGAGTTTTTTGTGATGCCACGCAATTCATCAAACGAACGATTGATTACCCTATACAAAAAATCGGTTGCAGCATTTCGTGAGGCTCTGAAACTGTGGCACACCCCGGTTGAAATGGTCTCAATTCCTTATGAAGGTACGACACTCTCTGCTTATTTTTTTAAGCCGAATGATGATGATAACACACCAAAGCCTACCCTGTTATGTATGGGAGGATTTGACTCAACTCTTGAAGGAGAAGTCCCATACATCCTGGGAATGGATGCAGTCAAACGTGGGTATAACGTGTTAGCTTTTGAGGGCCCTGGCCAGGGTGCGCCACTGCGCCTGCTCAATCTGCCTTCGCGCTACGACTATGAAGTCCCCGTTCGTGCAGCAGTAGATTATGTATGTAGCCGTACAGATGTCGATACATCCAAATTGGTGTTGCTGGGCAATAGTTTTGGTGGTTACTACGCTGCAAGGGCTGCTTGTTTTGAGCACAGACTAGCTGCTCTGGTTATCAACGGTGCGCTGTACGACGCATTTGTTGCGATTCCTACCCCGCTCAAGATTATGTCTGAAGGGCTTCGAAATTATGTCGCAGGAATAGTACAAACGTTGTTGCCGCAGGCAAATTGGGGCATCGGTCAGAACATGTGGGTAATGGGTGCTCAGACACCGCACGATGCTCTGGAAGTAATGCAAGACTTTCATTTGCAGGGTATTGCCCATCAGATTAAGTGCCCCTTGCTGATTATGCATGGTGAGAATGCCCCCTTAATTCCAGTAAAGCAAGCCCAGATTTTGTATAACACGGTTGGTTCACGTGACAAGAAGCTGCATACGTTTAAGGGGAGTGCTGGACTCCATTGCCAGGTGGGAAATATGGAAGTTGTATCGCCGGTGGTGTTTCCATGGTTGAAAGAGGTCTTGCACCTTTAAGTCTTTGGTGTGCCAATCAATGTGTGTTTTCACACTATAGTTTTGATCATAATGTATGTGGTTGGATGTATGAACCACAATTGATCTCAATATAGCTACGTCTATCTTTCCGTTGCTTTTTTTCAAAACGATACTGAAGGCTGATATTGTCTCAATAATAGATGATGCATCCGTCATGGAGCAGAGATCATCCGTCTGTGAGTAGTCACTATACAACAATTTGGATATGCTAAGAATAGCCTTATGGGATTCATGAAGATAGGCACCTTGAGTGTGTTATAGCTAGTAGAAATGGTTGTAGAGTTCTTTTTCAAAGCACTCCACTCAGTGTGATTACGAACTATACCTCTGCAACACACAGCACAAAATCAATAGCAAAAAGGAAGTTTTGATGAATACATTAGACACAACATTAGCACCACAACCAGTCGACCTGATCATCTATGGCGGTTATGTGGTGACGATGGATGCGAACGACCAGATACATACCGATGGCGCTCTTGCCATCAAGGATGGAAATATTACTGCGGTTGGTCCAACAGAACAGATTCGCGAGCAGTACATGGCCTCCAAGACTATCGATGCCTATAAACAACTCGTCCTTCCTGGATTCGTGGATAGCCATGCCCATCCAGGGATGGCACCACTTATTGGTGTATTCAAGCAAGATCCGTCACAACCATCGATCTATGCGCGTGGCGGCAATGTACCCTACATTATGACCGGATTTAGCTCAATGGTAGGTCGTTCTTTGCCAGAAGAATTGACCCATATTACCAGTACATCCTATCTCATCACGATGCTCAAAAATGGGACCACCTGTTTTGCCGATGGTGCCTGGCTCAATCCGGCTGCCCTTGCCCAAGCCGTAAAGGATGTTGGCATTCGGGGCAGTGTTGCCCCGATGATCATTGATACAGCGGTTGATCCGGCCAATCTTGATCAAGGAACGCACCGTGTTGCCGATGCCGATGAAATACTGGCCAAGATGGAAGCACTTGTTGACCAGTGGCATGGTGCAGACAATGATCGTATTCGTGTGATCGGTAACATCTTCTGGTCGCTCTTGTGCAGCGATGAATTGTGTCAGGGAATGCGCGATCTCTGCAATCGTCACAATATTGGCTACAACAGTCACGCTGCCGCAGTGCTCAACGAAAATGAGCTGAGCATGCAACTCTTTGGAAAACGCACGATTGCGCGATTGGCCGATCTGGGGATGCTTGGACCACGCTTCCAGGCTATCCATATGGTCTCTGTGAATGATGAAGAAATCCAACAACTTGTTGAAACCAATACCAAAGTTGCCCATAATCCTGTTCAGAATGCTCTCGCTGGCAAAGGTGTTACTACCACTGGTGCTATTCTCAACATGATGGATGCCGGAGTTACGGTGGGACTCGGTACGGATGGTGGTGGTGCTTTTATGGGTAACCTGTTGGAATCGATCAGGACCACCGTGGCGCTGCACCGTGACATGACCATGGACAACTCGCGTTTTCCGCTGATGCGTGCATTTGCAATGGCGACCCGTGATAGCGCACGTTGCTCGTTCTGGGATGATCGAGTTGGCACCCTGGAAGCCGGTATGGCGGCTGATCTGCTGCTGGTCGATATCTCTGACGCACGATATGCATTTGACGATATCCCTCATGTCTGGTTTCTCTATGCTGGCCATGCTGGAGAAATCAAAACCGTGTTGATCGATGGTGAGGTCGTGGTTGACGATGGCCAGGTCGTAACGGTTGATGAGGAGCGGATCGTTGCCCAGACACAAGAAGCAATGCAGAGCTTCCGCGCCCAATTTGCAGTATAAGAAGCATTTGGGATGACATCAAGCATGTAGAGTTTTATGAAGAGTGAGTACCTACAGAGACATCATCGTCAGACGATCCTTATTACCGGTATTACCGATATGCTGCTGAATGCCAATGCCACCAGTGGTGCCGAAATCTTTGCTGTTGAAACTTATGAACTGATGGCCACCAAGACTCCCCCACATCAATTGTTGAGGAGTCTTGGTGGTATTTTTATTCTTATGCTCATGGCCGGTTACTGGTATTGGTATGTGGGAATGGCCACTATTCATCGATGGTGGTCATCTCTCACTTTGCTGCTGTTGTTTATTGGTACCGTTGGGGGAAACCCTCTATCACTTCTATGTTGGGATACAAGGACTTGCGTATCAGGCACTTTCTCAGATAACAGATATTGTATTGATGCAGCAATTTACAGAATCGGTATGATTTGTTGTCTGTTAACAGGAGCGATAAACGCTGAAATTTTTCTGGATACAAGGACATCGTATGCAACATAGTACTCTACAAGATGCGCAGATTGAGCGGGTTTTGGATCAACTCCATCGTACAGCCAATAGGCAGATATGGCCGTTATTGTGGCATTATCTGCCCCAACTGCCTCGGTTACTGAGTGGTAAGGGTCTGCGGTGGAACGAAAAAGATCTTGCTCTTTACAACGACAAGTATGTACCAATTGACCGTAACCAGGGACATCTCTTGTATTTGTTGGCGCGCTCAATTGGAGCCAATACCATTGTAGAATATGGGACATCATTTGGCATATCTACAATATATTTGGCGGCAGCAGTACGTGATAATGGTGGTGGTCAGGTTATTGGCACAGAAATTATTCCACACAAGGTCGAACAGGCTCAGCAAAATATTACCAAAGCCGGGTTGGCAGCATATGTTGAGATACGTGAAGGTGATGCTCTGGAAACCCTCAGAAGTCTCAATCAACCAGTTGATCTTATTCTCGTAGATGGCTGGCCACATCTAGCACTTGATATCCTAAAACTGGTAGAACCTTCTATTCGCAAGGGCGGGATTGTGTTGACAGATAATATCGGATCATTCAAAGAAGCACTTCAAACATACATCACATACTTACAAAACCCTCAAAATGGATATCGTACAAGTATTCTTGATTTGGGTGGTGGTACAGCCCTCGCAGTAAAGGTAACTTGAGCAACAGGAGGCATCCCATGGTGAGAGTCGACATGTCAACTTGGCCCATCGTTTTGATCGAGGTTGATGGTTTGGCAACACTAGCAGCAATGGAAGAGTACAACACGGCCATGGAAAAACTACTCGATTACGCTGAACAACAACCGGAACCATTTGGCATGATCTATCTCTCTCAGATGACAGACGCTGATCATGAACAGCATAAGCGTGAGAAAGCTGCCCAGAAACTCAGTAATAACTGGCTGAAAGACAACAAAGCACGCATTGCTCAACAGTGTGTTGGTATTGCCATGGTGACATCGGCAACGGGCATGATGAAGATGATGAAACCGATTGCCAAACTGTCGATGAAACGGCTTATGGGTGCCCCTGGCGATGTGTTTTTCACGCAGACAGAAGCCGAATCTTGGATGGCTGAGCGTATGACAACTCCTGAACAAACATAATCGGTATGAGACATCACTCTCTTTTGTATACATTTGGAACAACATCATGACACAATTTGACATCTGGATCGGTATTGTCGCGTTATGCTGTAGCATGATTGTCGGTATCAGCGATATGGTCTTATCGGGCCAGCCAGTGAGCGGGGCAGAGCATGTCAAACTCGGCTTGAACTCGGCGCGTGGCAAGTCGGCGAGGGCGTTGCAGTTGGCCGGGTTTGCGGGGATTGCGAACATCTTTGTTGCGCTGGGCTTCTGGCAGTGGTATCAGGCATTAGCTCCGGCAGGTTTTTGGCTGTCGGTGTTTCCGATTCTGCTGCTGGTGATTTTCTTCTTGTTGGGGGTGACGGTTCACTTTATCTGGCCAATTCTCGCGACCCTCTCACTTGCTGCAGAGAATGCTGCTCCAGAGTCAAAAGCAGCGATTCAGCAGTTGTATGATACGACCTTTCAACGCTACTTTGTGCCGTTAGGGATGGTGGCTGTGCCGCTTCTATTGGGTGGTTCGATCTGGTTTGCCGTAGCGGTGTTGAGTGGACGCACACTCTTCCCGCAGTGGTTTGCCATTTTGTCGCCCGCATTTCCGGTGTTGTCGCTCTATGCCCTGTCACCACGGCTTCCGGCACCAATCGGTGGCTATATTCGGTCTAACTTTTTACACATCATCATTCCAGTATTGTTTGCGATTTCCAGTTGGACGCTAGCTGGCCATGTCGCGTAGTGTAGATGAAGAGAAAGGCAACGATGAACACAAAACGTTTTACTGGTATGCAGGCTTTCTGGTTTATGTGGCTAGGACTCCTCCTCTCTTTTACGGGGTCAAGTTTGACTCGCTTTGGCCTGAGCGTCTGGACCTTTGAGCAGACCCAGAACCCGGAGACGTACAGCACCTTGCTCTTTTTTGCCACAATCCCGCTCGCAGTCGGTTCGCTTTTTGCAGGGCCATTGGTCGATCGCTGGAACCGACGCACGGTGCTGATCATCAGCAACATCATCGCCAGCCTACCCACCCTCGTTATTATGTTGCTGTATTTCACCGAGCAGATGGCGATCTGGCACCTTTACGTCGCGCTGTTCATCAATGGTGTGGCGAATGCGTTTATTTTGCCTGCCTTTGACGCCAGTATCCGTATGCTCGTGCCTCAAGAGCAACTTGGCCGTGCGTCGGGTTTAAGCCAGATGGTGCAGTCACTCGGTACGATTATTGCTCCGCCGATAGCCGGCTTGATGCTCGTACAACTTGGACTTGGCAGTATCTTTATCACCGATTTCATCACGGTAATGGCGGCGGTTCTGGCGCTGACCGTTATTTTTATACCCCAGCCGATTGATAGCACACGCCCCCCAACCAACTCAGTCTGGCAGGATTTTCTTTTTGGACTGCGCTACATTGCTGATCGGCCACCTTTTGTGTTCCTGATGGCCTATTTAACTCTTATTATTTTTGCACAGTCCTTTGTCTACGCCCTCTCGGGACCATTGGTGCTTGCATTTAGCTCAGAGGAGAGCCTGGGATTTGTCTATGGTGCTTTTGGCTTTGGTGGTCTGGTTGGTGCCATCCTGGTCAGCGCGACAGGTGGCACCCCACGACGCATGAACGGTATTCTTATTGGTGCTTTTGTCATGGGCGTTGCGGCAATTGTGACTAGCCTGCGTGCCAATGCTATCTGGATAGGGGCTGGCGTGTTCCTCTTTGGTCTGGCCATGACGTATCTCATTGCGCTCAATCGTACCATCTATCAGGAGAAAGCAGCACCGGAAGTGCTTGGGCGTGTCTTTTCATTTCGTATTGTGATTGGCGTTGGTGCACAGGCGGCTGGTTTGCTGCTGGCAGGTTTCCTGACCGCGAATGTGTTCGAGCCTGCTATGCAAGAAGGAGAGAGTCTCACACCTCTGTTTGGTACGCTGCTAGGCATAGGCGAAGGACGTGGATCAGCGGTGCTCATACTGCTGGTCGGTATTGTTATTGTTGGTGTCACACTCGTCTCTGCATTTATCCCATCGCTACGATTACTGGAAGACCGGCTTACTCCGCCCACAACAGAACAACCCACCCTGAGCGAGCAGGAAGTTCCAGCACCGTCCTGATAATTGATTATACATATGGAAGAAAGAGAACATATATGACAACAACAGCCCAATCTGTTCAGACTGTCGATTCCCCCACCGACGACACGCCCGCATCGGCACCGCAGGAGTCGGTGGCTGTCAAGGGTTTTATCAATCGGCGCCGTGGCTTGTTGGCAATCTCTGGCTTGCTCAGTGCCGTTGGGAATGTTGCCGGTATGGCACCATATCTTATTATCTACTTTATCGCGGTGGAGATACTCGGGAAACCATTTGCTGAAGTCAACACCAACTGGCTCTGGACGCTGGCCATTGTTGCGCTTGGCACCGTGATCATCAAAGCACTTGCAACCGCTTTTGCTACCCACATCTCCCATATCGTTGCCTACAACATTCTCTACGATTTACGTATCGCCATTTCTGAGCACCTGGGTCGTTTGCCCCTGGGCTATTTCAGCACACGTACCACGGGTGAAATCAAAAAAGTGATCCACGAAGACGTAGAGCAGATGGAAGAAGGTCTGGCGCATATGATCCCTGATCTGATTGGTGGTATCACAGCACCACTTATCACGGTGATTGTGCTCTTCGTGGTCGACTGGCGGCTTGCGTTGGCAACTATCGCTCTGTTGCCCTTTGCGATAGCGATGCTGGCCTGGGTCACCGCACGTTCTGGTATGGCCGAATACAATGCTATCAATGCCAGAATCAACGGTGCTGTCATCCAGTATATCAACGGAATGAAAGTCCTCAAGACCTTTCTGCGTGCTGATGCTTCATTTCAAAAACTTCGCGATGTCTCTCAGGAGATGCGGAATTATTATGAAGGACCGTACAGTGCTTCGATACCAGCCCTCGCCATTATTTTTGCCGTGGTACGCGCCAACCTATTGTTGATTGTGCCATTGGGTATCCTGTTCTATCTCGGTGGGACATTGACGATTCCAACGTTTGTGTTGTTCCTGGTGCTTGGTATGGGTTTCAATCGTCCCCTCTGGACCCTCTTTACCAACTACTCCAGAGTGGCATGGCAGGTGAACCAAGCCGGTAAGCGAATTGAACAGGTGTTGAACGTGACAGCGCTCGCTGAACCGCTCCAGCCACAGCAGCCAAGTGACGCAACGATTAGATTTCAAAATGTTCGTTTTGGATATGATGCTGAAAATCTCGTGTTG
>JBCDFA010000133.1:0-18044 GCA_039178835.1 Chloroflexota bacterium | reverse complement strand
GATGTTTGTTTGAAATGTGATGACGCGACGACTCGTAAGCGCTGTTGCGCTTCAAATGGCTCGGCATGCAAATCTACCCGAAATACCAGCATATCACGGACACGGATGCCGTGTTCAAACAACGGGTCTTCGTAGTACCAGAAATAGTCTTTGCGTACATGATCGATCCGAAACCCACACTTCTGGTAGAACGCAATATTATTGACGCTCGAATTCGCAGTGCCAACCAGAATTTCGCTTTTACGCCGCCGTCGTCCTTCGTTGAGCAGCCACGCAATAATTTTTTTGCCGATCCCCTGGCCGCGCCGATCTGCGTGAACAGCGAGGTCAATAATTTCTGCCGGTTCATCACGCCATTGGAGCGATACCACACCGATTAATTTTTGAGCATCATCAATGCGGTAGACGACATCAACGAGATTAGCAAGGCTCCAACGCAAGGCTCGCTCTAGTGGCTCTGCTTCAAGTAGCAGCGGTATCAAACCCTCGATTTCATCGTCTTGGGCTTCACGGATGGTGATAGGCATAATAGTCCTAATTCTATTGTGTGGTGGGCATCGGTCATGGTTATAGTTTAACAGGTATTGGTTCTTCGACATCAAGTAAAGTCTGGGTGTCTATGAGATGGTCGTGTGGCCCGATGATCGCGAGATGGAGTGCATCATTGCGAAGGGCATGCTGTGCGACGTGGAGCACATCGTCGTGGGTGACCGCCTCTATCTCAGCCACGACCTGCTCAACTGCCAGCACGCGACCATAGCGCAGCATGTGGGCGCCATTGCGTGATGCCACAGACCATGTGTCTTCCAGCGATAATAACATCCCGCCTTTGACCTGTTCCTTCACTTGCTGGAGTTCGGCAGCAGTGACTCCGTGGCGGCGTATATCGCGCAGTTGCTCGATGATGGTGGCAACGCTTTCATGCAGCATCTCTGGCTTGACACTACCATACATAATCCATTTACCTGTATCGTGGTGTTCGCGGACAAATGAGCCGACTGTGTAGGCCAGGCCACGCTCTTCACGGATCTCCTGAAACAGGCGTGATGAGCTGCCACCGCCCACGATGGTGTCAAGCACGGCCATTGCGCGTCGCCGAGGATCGGTGTAGGCGATACCGGGAAGCCCCAGGGAAAAGTAGCTCTGCTCACTATCATCGGTGTGAAGCGAGAGTTTGGGGCCTGGATGCGATGCTTGCGTTGGGACGTGGGATGAAGGCGTACCTTCCACCATGTCAGTGAGTGCATGTTCGATCATCTGCAACGCCTGATCGGCGGTGATATTTCCAGCGATAGAAACAATCGTGTTGGCGCGAGTGTAATAGGTTTGCCAGTGGGCAAGCAGATCCGCGTGGGTGATAGCTGTGACGGTTTCGTAGTCGCCTGCTACGTCGCGCCCCAGTGGCTGATCGCCCCACATCGCCGCATCAAGCAAAACATCAATGAGTTCGGAGGGAGTATCTTCGGTCTCGCGTAATTCTTCGATGATGACCCGTCGTTCTTTTTCAATATCTTGCAGATCGAAGCGAGGTCGAAGTACCATGTCGGTGAGGACATTGATAGCACGCTCAACATGAATGTCGGCTACCTTCGCGTAGTAGACAGTTGAGTCGACGCCAGTGTAGGCATCCAGAACACCGCCTACCCCTTCGATAGCATCTGAGATGCTCTTGGGTGAGGGATAGTTGGTACTTCCCTTGAAGAGCATATGCTCGATAAAATGGGATATGCCACAGGTGGGGCGTGTTTCGTGTTCCGAACCAACTCCGATAAAAAACCCAATTGAGACTGAGTGTGTGTGAGGCAATTCCTCAACCAGTACACGTAATCCATTCGCAAAAGTATGAGTATGAAGCATAAGTTTTTCTAGATGTACCGTTACTACGGTCTATTATACTCCTTTTGGACATCGTATGCACTGAGATGAACGGATATTAAGAGTTGACCTTCAGGTAGTTGTGCGGTAGATTTAAGTTATTGTACGTACTTGAAACGTCTTATACATGTTATGACATTATCAACATCCTCATCAATACTGGCTGCGTTCAAAACATATCCTGGGTTACATCAACAAGTTCGTGTGTCATTGGATGGACAGGCACGCCGTATCACAGAGCGAACCACACCGTTTATTCCGAATAAGGTGCTTATTGAAACCATAGATCGACAACTCAAGTCTTTGGACAGTGGTCTGATAACATTGGTGGCTCCTATGGGTGGTGGTGCCACTAGCCTCTTGTGTCATCTGGCAGTGACACGACCATATCTGTTCTGGTTTCCAGAGGATGATCGGCAACTGGGTATTGAGGCGTTGTGTGCTCAGCTTATCGCAGGTTATAACTTGCCACTGCCACTGTTACCCCCGACTGTGAGTCGGGATGCGGTAGTGTTGGAAGGGTTGTTGTCCGAGGCAGCTGCATCGCGCCAATCTGCTCAACCACTGGTGGTCTTGATCGATCAGTTTACCAATCACCATGTGACAACACGCCCACCCATTTTCCCTGCTATCATCCCTCATGGTGTTATCGTTATGTATGCCCATGAGCCTGGCTTGAAACCACCAATGGCCCCCAAAGCGACGATTGACCTTATGGCTGATGCTGAGCACCATGGGCAGATGCTCTATCGTTTTGCGGTCCAGTTGGGATGCGATGATGATCTGGCAGCACGGCTGGTGGCACAGAGCGGGGGCTCATTTCTCTATATTCGTCTGGCGGCGAAGTTGTTAACCACTGGATTGTTCACGAATACGACATTGCCGCAAGGGCTCACGGCGCTCTACGAGAAGTGGTGGAAGCAACTGGGAAGTCCGGATCGGAAACTGGCGCAGTTGCTTGCTGCAGCGGGAGCCCCGATTGCGCTTAGTGTTTGCACGGATATTACAGGGATGTCGATACCAGAGGTCGCCCGGTTGCTGCAAAGCTGGGCGCCGTTTCTGGAGGTCATTGATCAGCGTGTGACATTCTATCATCACAGTATTCGCACGTTTATTCAGGAACGCTCAAGAAGTCGTCTGGCCACCTCGCACACAGCTTTTCTGCGCTTGGCCCAAACGCGCTCGGGGGGGCATTTTGAAGAACTTCATCAGGAAGCTGATCCCTATCTTCTGACACATGTGGCACGTCATCTGGCATTGAGTACTATCTCAAAACGGAAGAATGCCTCCCATCTGCTCTCGCGAAGCTGGATACGTATGCATGAACGTCATACCGGAAATCTTAAAGCGGCTGCCAATGATGCGGCATGGGATGTGTATCGTGCAAACCGCCTCCACCTGGTGGCTGATCTGGTGCGGGCAACGGCACTGGCTGGCACGCTTACCCTCTTAGGTCGTACCCTACCGGTCGATGAGGTCGTGTCGACGTTTGTTGCAGCACTCAAGCGTGGTGATAATCGTGACGACGCCCTTCGTCGCATACGAACTTTGGTAGATCAGTTGCCCGATGGGCGTGATAAAGCCATCATTTTGCGGCGGCTTGGCGAAGTGTGTTATGAGCATCGTATGCGTGCCTCAGCCATGCGGATGCTTGCCGAGGCGCTCGATCTGGAAGAGCCTGAGTTGCCACGTTCGTGGCGTGATGAGCGGGAGGAAGCTCTGGTCGCATTTGCCCGTGCCGCTATCAAACATGGTGTTCCTGACATTGCCCTTGGTATTACCACGCAGATCGGTCATGCCGAACGACGTGGGTTTATTGAGACCGAGGTGGTACGCTCGCTTCTGGCACAGGATCGCCTGACTCGTGCGGAGGAGGTCGCGCATGCCATTGGTCATGAACATACCCACGAATGGGCGATGGCCGAAGTTGCCGTGGGGCATGCCCGCGCAGGGCGTATTGCACGGGCAGTAGAAGTGCTCGATACGCTGAAAACAGAGACAGCGGTGGCCTGGGCCCAGGGTGAATTGGCCTGTGATACTGCCAGCACAGGTCAGAGTGATGCGATCAAACTGGTGCAATCGCTGCCCAATGAATACCTGCGTGATCAGGCATTGGCTTTAGTTGTGCAGGCACTGGTTGAGGGGAAACTGGTTGAGGAGGCGACGACAACTGCCCACCAGATTATTAATACCGAGATCCGTACCCAATCGTTCATTGATCTTGCATTGGCGACTGCTGCCAAAGATATGCTTGATCGCGCAGCGCAAGATGTTGCCGCGGTTGAAGGTGATAATCGGATGCCCCTGATCGTCGCGTTAGCCACAACGTATGCCATTATTACTGATGAGACAACCGCACTCAAAACAGCATCGTTGCTTATGGATGAAGAGGAACGTAATCGGGCGCATTCGCGGATTGCCGTGACTCTAGCGCGTCAGGGCGATCATCCATCGGCAGCCCAGATTGCGCTGGCCATTCCTGATGAGGATGAGCGATCATGGACGCTTCATGAGTTGGCACGTCTTCTGGGAGAAGCAGGGGAATGGAATAGCGCGATGGCGCTGATTGACCAGATCAGTGACTCAGAGGAGCGTGCTCGTGCTGAGGCGGATGTATGCATTGCGCGAGCTAGATCGGGTAATGCGACCGTTGCCCAGCAACAGGTCGCACTTATTACCATTGCTCGTGAACGTATACGTGCCTATGTGGCGATTGTTGATTCATTGGTGCAGCAGGGGCGTATCGATGCGGCCAAGGCTATCACACAACACATCACGGAGCCAGATGCACGAAGTCGCTATCAGGCAGCACTTGTAACAGCTCTAGCACACCATCATGACATCAGAGAAGCCCAGCAGCTTTCGTACAATATTATTCGCCCTTTTGATCGTGCGCGTACTCTGATTGTTATCGCTCAACTGACGGATGATCTGGAACAGAAACGACAGGTGCTTGGACAGGCCTTTCAGATGGCTGCTTCGTTGGGGCGCTCAGAGACGTTTACCTGTCTGGCAAGTGCTGCGGAACCATTGGCATCACTCGAAGGGGCCGAGGCATTGTTGGCTGCCTCTCATGCGCTTGACGAGATCGATGAGTGGTGGGTGGGCTAGGTGGCTTATCGATACATTTTCTATTCTATTATTGCTGTCGCATTTGCCATCCTTCAATGGTACTCCCCTATATGGGGAGATTTTCTCTTTGATTTACTGCCATGGTGGTGGATTCATCATGTTATCTGGATGATTCCTGCTTTATGTGTGGCTCTTGCGGAAATACATCTTTCGCGCCGCGTTCATCATTCTGCCTTTGTTACAGCGATTTTCTGGCTGACAGCTATTCTGCTTTACTATCTGTATTACATTGGCACCGTCATGTGGCCTGGTGATGAACCTTACGAACTTATTGAGTTACTTCTATTCATAAGGTCAGCTATACTCCCTAGTATTGTCCAATGGGGTCTTATAGCGCTTATCGGCGGTTTGGTTTTGGGATATGGTGTAAATGCATGCTATCTCTTTTTTGTACGCCGATGGCTACATACGGAAATATCTGCGTCACATCGACCCCTCATTCAATAGCCACAGCAGTGGGTATGCAAGTACAGAGGTTTGTGGGGCCACAACGTTGCGGATAGTGTTTGGCTGTGACCCTATACATTCAAAGAACTGCGTCAGATTACCTTATCGTAAGTGGTAAGTATATGTTCGCGGTTAGTCTGGCCAGACTGAAGTTTTGATACTGCTTGCTATGGTAGTTGTGAACATATCAATCGGTTTGGCACTCGTCCATTGGAAATATATTGGGAGAACCTGGTACAAAGGAGTTCAGAGTTTGCCAAAGTACATCTGTTTTTGACTCTCCACTGATGAGCGTCGTTGGGACAAATTGGAGATTGAGAGATGCCTCCGTTAGTAGGAAGATGAGAATGCATTTGGTTCGGCTCAACAAAGAAGAAGATAGGAATCAAGGCGAAAACCACCAAGCAAAGCATGTGAACATAATATATCTGTATAGCCTTCCTCTGGTTGTCCTATGCCTAGTATTTGTATTTTTAAAACGATGCTGTGGTTTACCACACGGGTTTGGCAAATAGCATGGTATGTGCAATAGGTCATTACAGTGCTAACACAACCTTTTGTGGGTCCATCGGATCATACCGAACCGGAACCGTTACACCTGGCTGTATCTGGGGGATATACAAACGAGATATGATACTTTTGATTTCAGTTTGATAGGTAGTATGTCCTTCTGACATGACTTCTAACAAGAGGCCAACTTGTGGGTTTTTATTAACCATTATGCCTGTTTCCCACATGCGTACAATCTTTGCTTGAGCCGTTATCTTGGTCCGTCTAAGTTGCTGATGTGCCACACCGCCAAAAACACCCCGCCGCATGACAAACATTATCAGAAAAGTGATTGCAATGATTCCGATAGAGAGCATACTGATGACAATTGATGTATTGATAAGGTGTTCAGTGCTCATGCTAACCTCCTGTCAAAGTTTGTGCAAAGAACGATGGGTTGTATTAGAATCAACGCTCAAACGATGAATATTAGGGCATACCACCTTCTGAATAAACGTCACCTGTAAGAAGGTACCAAAAGAAACAGCCACTCTGGATATGGTTTTGAGTGACTGTATTCACGATAATTGTGTATCAGTTATGTCGGAACAACGAGGATTCTAGGATAAGAGATCACGAACAAGATTAAGCAGTTGATCCATCTCAAAGGGCTTTTGGATAATGACTGCTCCCTCTGCCTCAAGATCGGCGAACCAGGGTTTTCGTGTAAGTGCCGTCATAATAAAAATGGGAATACCCTCATTTTGGAGGCGGTCTTTGATGCGCTCAAACAACTCAACACCATCAATGTTCGGCATCATAATGTCACTAATTACGAGGTTGGGGCTCAGGGTCTTGAGTCGTTCGAGACCTTCTTCACCATTGTTTGCCAGAACAACTTGATAGCCAGCCTCACGAAGCGCAATCTCGAGGACCGTCTGCAAGGCGAGATCATCGTCCATGACAAGTATGGTTTGTTGTTTTTGCATATACTACCTTTGTTATTGCCTTGCGGACACCATGCGTTGTAGTCACAACACTGAGTATTATACCAGAAGATACCATCTCTATCGTCAGCGGTATCATATGTATGCTTGGTGGTCCGTTTGAGAGATAAATACATTTCCTGTTTGTAGTACCATGCAGTTGTGATAAGACTGTCATTCCTAAGCCGCCGATTTTACGATATGTTTTGCGTTAGAAACTATAAAGAGGTTATTATGTCAAAGAATATTTTGGCTCATTATCCATTTACCACTACAATTACTGTACGTTTTCGTGATCTTGATGCACTTGGTCACGTCAACCACGCCGTGTATCTCACTTATTTTGAGACGGCACGTATTGCATACTATGGTATGTTGACTGGCCAAGCAGATATCGCTGATATTAATATGATTCTGGTTGAGATAACGGCCACATATCATGCTCCAGCAAGACTGACGGATGAACTCAGTGTTGGTGTCCGTGTTGCCCGTATTGGGACCAAAAGTTTTGATATGGAGTATCTGATTGTTCGATCTGTGGATCACGAGAAGATTGCCAGTGGGCGAAGTGTTCAAGTTATGTATGATTACCAACAAACCCAAAGTATTCGCATAGATGATGCGTTCCGAATGCAAGTTACTCAGTTTCAACAGGGCGTATCTGATGACATAACCTGAGGTGAGACACATGCGGCGCATCGTGAGTTATAGTATTCTGATTGTATTATGTGCGACAACGATTGGGACGGGAGTGGTTGTGGCTACCGTATTTGGTTCCACTGGTCTGCCAGAAACTGAAGGTGTACCGATGGTGACAGCAACACCAACATCTGCTATTCAGGTGCTGCCAACTACGGCACCTGTGTCATCTCCGACATCGCAACGTTCTGCTCCTGAACTATCTTCTACGCCACCAACGTTTCCTGCCCAACCAACAAGAACATTGATATTACCAACGACGGAAATGGTGTCTGCACCAACAGATGAACCATTACCAACTATTGATGCTCCAACACCTTCTGCATTAGTTCGTAATGATGCGGATTACATTGAATACACCGTGCGAAGTGGAGATCTTTTGTACACTATTGCACTTGAAAATGATGTGACTGTTGAGGATATTCTAACAATCAATTCGATAGAAAATCCTGATAGCTTGGTCGTTGACTCGATTATTCGTATTCCACAATAGCAACAAATCTATCCCTATTGCTCATCCTCAGGATCTTTGACTGAACGGAGGAACGCTGCACTTTCTTCCGGGAGTGATGAGTTAATGAACATTCCAGACCCAAGTTCAAATCCTGCCATACGTGAAACACGTGGCACGATAGAAACATACCACTGAAGATATTCGGCATCCCGCTCACTTTCCGGTGCTGAACGAATGACGTAGTTGTAATCGGGATCGTTCAAGCCAAAGTATAGCTTGCGCACTAATGTTTTTAGTATCCCACTCAATTCTCGTAGCTCTTCGGGCAAAGCATCCAGGAAACTAGCAACTCGACGATGCGGCACAATCCAAAGATGAAATGGTGAGAATGCTGCAAACGGAACAAATGCACTAAAATGCTCTGTTTGACAGATCATGCGGATTCCTTGTTGCTCTTCATCTTTTCGTATTCGCTCATTCAAACATTCCCCCCAGTCAAGAAAATATCTGCGTGCACTTTCTACTCGCGTTCGAATGTCGTATGGAACCACGGGTAGTGCTAACAATTGTGTATGTGGATGCATGAGTGATGCTCCTGCAGTGCGACCATGGTTCTTAAAAAAGACGAGTTGTTCAACTCGTGAGTCTTCGCGTAGCGCAAGTCCACGTAGCTGGAACGCACGCAGCGTTTGCTCAATTGTTGCTTCTGACTCAAGCGCTGGACATGTATTATGGATGGGGGTTTCTACGATGACTTCGTGGTAGCCAATCCCGGTGATAGAATGATTTAATCCATCGACATGGCGTACAAGATCACCATCTTCGCGTAAGGCAGGGTATTTATTGCGAACGACCCGAACCTGCCAATCTCCCTTCGTCGGGATGCGCAACTGTTCTAATTCGAGTTCTTCGTTCCCGGGACAAAATGGACATCCGGGATCGTACACTGGTCGATCTTCTACACGCTCTTTGCTCGGTTGGACAAATTCCTCAGGACGTTTTGCTCGTTCAGTCGAGATAATAACCCACTCTCGGGTAGCGAGATTCTGACGTAGTTCTGGCATTTATAGATCTCCTTCGTTCGTTACGAAGATTGTTGTTCCGTTGCTCTTGGCGTGTAGTCTTACTTCGAGGAGAACGAAGTTATGTCACTAGTTTACACATAGATCAATGGAGCGTATATGTTGTCAGTATTTATTGGTTGGTAGCCAGATTGTAGCGATGAACATTGCCGGTGTCAACTGTGAGATCTCTAATCGACGCAGTGTGTTTTGTGTGATAGCTTGGCGCTCTGTGGTCGATTTCTACCTGTGTTTTCGTCTCTGACGTTTCTTGACTCAGTGAAACATGTATGCTATAGTTCGCACAATAGTTCGACTATAACCGAATAAGAGTACGTCTATAAGACATCTTACTAGCAAACACGAGGAACAAAAAGTATGGCAAGAGATTTGAACAAAGTCATGTTAATCGGTTATCTCGGAGCTGATCCAGAGATGCGGTACACTACTCAAGGGAGTGCTGTTACCTCATTTCGAGTTGCCTCTAGCCGTTCATGGAAATCATCTGATGGTGTTCAACACGATGATACTGAGTGGTTTCGCATTGTTGCGTGGGACAAACTTGGTGAGATTTGTAATCAATATCTTACAAAAGGGACGCGTGTCTATGTTGAAGGGCGCCTCCAAACACGCAAGTGGCAGGACCGTGATGGGCAAGAACGCTATACTACTGAAGTTGTTGCCAATGACATGATTATTCTGTCCAGTAAGCAAGAGCGTCTTTCGTCGTCTCAAAATTATGATATGCCCACAGATGAGGATGATATCCCTATGGACGAGCCGGCTCGCGCACCATCTGGTAACGGAAATGGACGAAGCTCATCTTCTTCACGTCGTTCAACACGCAACGTCCCCCAATCTATTGAAAGTGATGAAGATTTACCTTTCTAAAGGTCTAAGATGCAAAGAGCGCACAAGTATGTGCGCTCTTTTTGTATTTTTTTATGACGAATTAGACTGAAGATTTCCATCTCTCAAGTAAAGCTGGTAGGTCAGGGAATACCTCATTTGGCTGTATGTCACTCCCTGTCAGCAACTCCTCGCTCGTAACTCCTGTAAGGACCAAGGCTGAGGACATCTGGGCTGCATAGGCACCAGCGATATCTGTATCTAACCGATCTCCGATGACAAGCGTATTGGAAGGTGGGGTATTGAGAATGGTGCTAGCAGTCTGAAACATCGTTGGCGCAGGTTTCCCAATAACAAATGGATCAATATCAGTTGCAGCACGTAACAACGCGAGAATTGAACCTGCCCCAGGGATAATACCGGCTTCTGAGGGGAATGTAGTGTCTGGATTAGTTCCAATAAAATGTGCACCTGCTCGAATGGCAAGACATGCAGTGCGCAACTTGGCATAGGTCAGTTCAAAATCAGCACCAACAACTACATACGTAGGATTATCCTCTGTATAGATATAGTATCCATCTTCGAATAGAGCTTTTTGGAGTCCTTTCATACCAATATAGTACATTTCGGTATTGCGAGGCACCTGTTCTGCTAGATAACTACGGGTTGCGACAGACGAAGTCACGATGTGGGTAGCCTTGATGTGGACACCCAAGTTCGCAAGTTTGGCCTCATATTGTTCTGATGTTAATGTTGAATTATTGGTAACACATCCATATACAATGTTCTGTTCATCACAGTATGTAAGAAGCTCATTAACGCCGGGAAGTAATTCGTTTCCACGATACAGCACACCATCCATATCAAATAAAACAGCACGAAAACGTTTGAGATCTAACACATTACCTCACTTTTTAGAGTGTCTTCTTCAATTATAGTTACATCCGTTCAGGTGCTCTAATTCCTAACATTGCCAACCCATTTTTTAGTGCTTGTGCTGTTGCAGCAACAAGGTATAGACGAGCAGCCCGTAGCTCAGGAGTTTCTGCTTTGAGAACAGGGCATTCTTGGTAAAAGGTAGAGAGTGCACGGGCTGTATCATAACACCAGTTTGCTACGACGAAAGGTGCATAACGTGCACCTGCTTCCCGTGTGGTTTTAGGAAGTTTGGCTATTTGTTTGATAACGTCCATTTCTGCGTTATGATTTAGTAATGTCGGATCATAGTCGGGAAATGTCTGTCGCAGCTTTTGATCTATATCTACTAGTAATTGTTGATCTTCTCCCAGTGATTTGCGAAGAATAGAGCGGCATCGTGCGTGCATATATTGGATATAGGGTGCACTGTTCCCTTCCAAGGCAAGCATGCGATCCCAATCAAGGGTGATATTTCGTTTGGGATCTTGGTACAGGTCGTTATAAATAACTGAGCCAACTCCGACAGCCTCTGCAATATTTGCTTTTTCTTCCTCGGAAAGTTCAGGACTGGTCTTTTCAACGATGGTGCGTGCGCGTGCTTGGGCTTCATCAAGTAAAGCTTGCAGATAGACCATATTGCCACGTCGGGCTGCCAATGGTTGGCCGCTTGAGTCGATCACCATACCAAAACTCACGTGAATTAATTCAGTATCCTGAACATACCCCAGAGCTTTCATCAACGCAAATACCTGACGGAAGTGGAGATCCTGTCGTGCATCGACAACATAGATGATTTTGATCGGGCTGTATTCTTGTTCACGGAAGGCAATCGTTGCCGCATCGCGCGTATGATAGAGGGTTCCTCCATCGCTTCGTTGGAGTAAAAAGGTTGGGTGATCTGCTAATTCGACAACCACGGCCCCCTTTTCATCGCGATAGGCAATTTGCTGATCTATTGCTTTCGTGACAACAGGTTCCATTTTATCTTCAAAAAAGCTTTCACCATGAGTTGTGTCGAAGCGTACGCCTAGACGATCATAGAGTGGTTGTATGTAGCTGAGGGTCATTTGTACAATCCATTGCCATAATTCACGTGCATGTGAGTCGCCTTGCTCCAATCGCAAAGACCAATCACGTGCTTCTTGATCGATGGCAGGATCTTGTTCTGTCAGGGAGTTGTATTTCGCGTAGAGTTGCTCTAGTGCAGCAAGTGCAGTTTCATCTTCACCTTCTGGTCGGCCTTCATGTTCGATTGCCGTAATCAGTACACCGAAATTTTTGCCCCAGTCACCGATATGATTATCGCTCAATGTGCGATAACCAAGCGCCACAATAATATTAAACAATGATTGACCGATAATCGTCGTACGAATGTGCCCAACATGCATGCGTCGTGCCATGTTGGGCGAAGAATATTCGACTAATATGGTTTGCCCTTGTCCAAGATCATCGTGTCCATAGCGTGGCCCAAGTTGCTCAACTTCATGTAGAACAATGGTTGCGAGTCGTCCATTGTCGACAGAGAAATTCAGGAAAGGGCCTGCACTGGCAATGCGTCCAATCATGGAGTTAGAACCAACACGAATGGTTGCTGCCAATTCTTGGGCCAGTTGTGGTGGTGCGATACTTTGTTCTTTCGCCACACGAAACACGGGAAATGCCAAGTCAGCAGGAATATTTGGTTTTGGGGTAGCTAGCTCAATAAAATGTTCTGGAACCTGTCCAGTGGCATGGATGGCTCCACAAATTTCTCGCTCAAACCGATCTAGTGCATATTCCATTATAACTCCCAATATAGCGTGTCATTGACACACAAGCTAATCCTTATTTTTGATGCTGGTAATTTTATTTGTCAAGATGATGCAGTATATACAAATTGTACTGTTATACACTACCATGTTTGTGTGCGATGTCCGTCAGCCGAGATGCGTAGGAGTAGTCCGATAATAAGGAAGTTAATCACAATGGATGAACCACCATATGATATAAACGGCAAGGTAATACCTGTCAATGGAATAAGACGTAGGTTGCCGCCAATAATGATAAAAGTCTGTACAGCTAGGATGGTTGTTAATCCGATAGCAAGTAACTGTTCAAATCCCCGAAATTGCCCAGGTATTTGTAGGGCAATATGAAGTCCACGAAATATAAGAAGGATGTAGGCAATTAAGACTGCCAGAGTCCCAATTAATCCGAGTTCTTCGCCGATGGCTGTGAAGATAAAATCGGTATGTGCAGCAGGGACAACAGCGGGATCACCCCGACCAAGTCCGGACCCAAAAACTCCTCCAGATGAAAGCGCATAAATTGCCTGGATGTTTTGATACCCTAATGCATTAGACCAAGGATCAAGCCAGATAGAAACACGTGTTTTTACTACCGCGATAATATGATAAAAGATATACGATCCACCAAAGAATGCAGCGAGTCCCGCCATTACATAGACTCCATTAGTGGTTACGACATAGAGCATGGCTAAGAAGACACTGAAAAGAAGAAGTGCGGCTCCTAAGTCGCGTTGGAAGACAATGAGGCCCATCGCAATGCCCCACATACCCACAATTGGAAAAAGATAGGGGAGTGGTGGTAAAACCAGTGGCCCAAGTTGATAGCCACGATTAAATACCTGACGGTGTTCATTTAAGTAGGATGCCAGAAATACGACAAGAATAATTTTCAGAAGTTCAGACGGTTGGAAGAAGAAAAATCCCAGATTAAACCAGGCTCGTACACCACTATTATTGATGTCGGCTCCAAAAATAAAGGTAGCAACAATAAGAAGGATACCAATAACAAGCCACGTGTAACGATGGTGATCGAGCCAGTCCATCAATGATGTCCGTAGATAACGACGCATGAGATCATCCCACGGAACAAAAAGAACAATGGATAATCCTATGGCACCAATCATGACCCATAACGACTGACGTCCATCAATACCGGTATAAAAGCCGGGGAATATCAGTTCCAGGCTTGGCTCAAGTCGTGCCATAAGCAGGAGACCGAGCCCTGCCAATAATGCAACGAGAGGGAGAATTATCTGATCGGCTTCTGGTAAACGCCAACTCATTCCGATGGAAATTGCTAAAAATAATAGAAAGGGTACTACTGATGGCCACAGAATATCCGCAACTCCTCGGATATCGAGAATAACTTCATCAGACCTTATGACAGAGACCACTAGTAGATACCCAGCTGCGAAGAACAGCAGAGCAATAACAAGGAGGCGTAGTTCGATAGACCGTAGCTTCTGTATGAATTGGCGTGCTGTAATAAGATTGTTGCGTGCATTCAATTGCATATGACAGATCCATATGTTGTATTAGACATTAAAGAGAAAGTGACAGATATCTCCATCTTGTACAGTATACTGTTTCCCTTCCATTCGTACCACTCCCACTTTTTTCGCTTCGTTCATGCTTCCAGCTTGGATTAACTCACCATAAGGAACAACCTCGGCTCGAATAAATCCACGCTGTATATCTGAGTGAATGGCACCAGCTGCTTCAACCGCTGGTGTATTACGTATAATGGTCCAGGCCCGCACCTCATCAGGACCCACTGTCAAAAAACTAATTAATCCTAAAAGGTTGTACGAAAGCGCAATGACGCGGTCACGTGCAGGCTCTTGGATATTCAAATCATCCATAAAGACCTGTGCGTCCGTATCATCAAGTTGAGCCAGCTCCGCCTCTACCTGACCACACAGTGATACGACATTACTATGTTGGTGTGATAGCTTAATTTGGGGGGGGGGCTGTACATCTGACTCGCCAATATTTAGCACAATCAACGTGGGTTTCGCTGACAGAAATTGATACCCTCGCAGAAGGCGTTCTTCTTCGTCACTAATATCGACGTCGCGCACTGGAATTTCAGACTGCAATGCTTCTTGCAGACGAGTGAGAACATCGCGCTCAACAATGCGAATCTCACGTTCTTTGGTCGGCATTTTCCCGATTTCTGCTTCCAAGCGTGTCAACCGACGTTCGATAATGGCCAAATCAGAGAATATAAGTTCTAAATCGACTTCTGCGATATCACGTGTGGGGTCAACTGAACCGCTGGGATGTGCCACATTATCGTCTTCAAAAGCGCGCACCACATGTAAGAGTGCATCGGCACCACTGAGATAGTTTAGGAGTGCTGGGGGAAGACCACTCTCCTGGCGAGCACTACCTCCACTCATGCCACCTACATCAACGTATTGCACATTTGCTGGTGTAACCTTTTTTGGATTAAACATCTTTGCTAACTCTATCAGACGTTGATCTGGGACTTTCACAATGGATGTATTTGGCTCTAGTTGGCCTGACATATAAGCTGTTGTTTCTGCAGTTCCACGAGTAAGTGCATTAAAGACGGTTGTTTTCCCACTGTTGGGTAACCCAAGTATCACAATTTTCATACTAATCCTTCATCACCAGATGTTGCTGCAAACTGACTGAATCGACAGCAGTATAGCGTGTCCATGCCGTTCGCGCAATTGCAGTGATAAGAATGCTTATAATACTCTCTCTTGATTATATATTGTTAGACATGACTCCTATCCTCAGACGAGGGTAGTATACGCTTTTGAATGACGAAACTTTAATCATGACATTACTTTACGTTGACCCAATCCTTGAGCTATAATGCACTACAGTTACGTACTTAAGCAATTCAACAGAAATATTACAATTTCCGGCAGCCAGGAATTACGCGTAACTTCCACGACCGTCGTAGCGTTAGTATAGGTGAGTGACCTATCTTGCACTACGACAACTTGTCTGTCGATACAGGATAAGTGTCAAGAGGGATATGGTCACAGAAACAGACCAAGAACTACCGAAGATTATTGCCCGTGCCCAGGCAGGCGATGCTGGTGCTTTCGGTGAAATTTACACACGGTATGCACGTAATATTTTGCGTTATTTGTATGTCCGTGTACAAGAGCCAGAAGCAGCTCAGGATCTGACACAGGAGGTGTTCGTTCGAGTTATTAAAGGTATTGGTGGTTTTGAATATCGAGGTGAAAAATCATTTCTTGGCTGGTTGTATACCATTGCAAGTAATGTGCTTATCGGGCAAGCTCGCCGCAAACAACCTGTCTCAACACCACTAGACAATGGTATTGAAGTCGTCGATCCTTATGGACAAGAGGCTGTACATCTGATTTTTGATCGCTTGATACTGAGTAATGCCATCAATCAGCTTACCGAAGATCAGCAACAAGTGTTAGTACTCAAGTTCTTTGGGGGTATGGCAAACCAAGAAATTGCTCGAACGATTGGGCGTAGCGAAGGCGCTGTCAAAGCATTGCAACACCGTGCATTAAATTCGTTACATCAGATACTTGAACGTGAGGCTGTTGAAAGCCAAGTCGTTGAAGGAACTGATGATCTTGACTGGGGTGGGGCACGCTTAGGAAGTAATCGTCGTACATCTGCTAGAACACGAAAAGCTAGTGAGATGCGTATTGATAGAGAGCACGATGAAGATTAGTAGGTGCATTGTACACGCACAGTTTATCGTGCCTGAATACTAAGATGAACGATAATTGGTTCATCAGATGAGGAAAAGAGTTGGTCGTGGAAAAAGACACTGCACAGATTCTAGATGAAGCTATAGCGCGTATACACGCGGGGGAGAGTGTGGAAGAATGCCTTGCACGCTATCCTGAGCATCGGTTGGCATTGGAGCCAATCTTATACACATCATTGGATCTGTGGTCTTGTGCTGATGCGCCGCTCCCTGCCGAATTGGATGAATGGGTTGATACACAGGGATTGCCTGAATTCTCTACGTTTGCCCAGCAGATGTTTCCATCTCAAGAAGCTGCTTCGGACTTTACCCAGTATACAACATCGGTCTCTGATGTACTTGATGATGTTTTAGTTCTTATGCAAACAGGAGTGAGTGTAGAAGAATGCCTTGCACGCTATCCTGAGCATCGGTTAGCATTGGAACCGCTTATCGGTACTTCGATAGATTTGCGGACGTATGCCAATGCCCCACTCCCTGTCGAATTAGATGAATGGGTTGATACGACCGGTCTCCCCGAGTTTGTGATGCTTGCTGAACAGATGAGAGCATCATCGCATGTCGCACAAGGTCGGCGCAAATACACTGTATTGACTCAAAGTGCTATCGCCACACTCTTGTTGATGGTACTAGCAGCCCCTGTTGTTGATGCGGCTTCAACAAATAGCCTCCCATCTGATCCACTTTATCAATGGAAGATTGCTCGTGAAGACATTAGTCTGGCTCTAGCTGATTCTGATACTCGACGACAATTGCATATCGATTATGCAGAGCGACGTGCAACGGAAATCGAAGCCTTGCGTGTTCAGGGCTTGTCTGAGGATTCAGAGATTGTAGCACGTACTTTTAACAGTTTGATATCACACGCAAAAAGTGCAGTTCAGACAGATCCAAACTTGTCTCAAGAACAGGAAGAAGAAGTCGAAGAAATCGAGGAAATCGCTGTACAAGCGCAGGATATTCTTGACCGAGCACAGAATATTGTTGATGAATTGGCGGTAACTGCTCCGCAAACAGATGAGCAACAACCATGGGATCAATTACAAGAGGATCTGGATGATATTGAACGTCAGCTCCCAACTGCTCGTCCAGAGCGTGTTGCTGAGATATCAACATCAACACCAGTTCCTTCGCGTACACCCTTTGTGAGAAGACCATCACCGGTTCCAGGTCGTGTAGTTACTCCTGAACCTGACAATAATACTATTTCAACAACGCCAACATCACGTGTGGCTCCTCCGGCAGAAGGACCACCCTCTGATGAAACAGAGGTGGTTCCGACAGGGATACCCCGTACTAGAACACCTGTGGAACCTACACCTGGTAACAACCCCCCAGCGTCGCCAGCACCGACCACTTTTGTACCTCGAACAGTGGTACCAACAGATCCACCTGCGACGCTGCCACCAACCGCAACACCTGTGCCTGTGGATGTTACGCAAGTACCACGTCCACCGACGCCAGATCCTACGCGTATACGTCCAACAGAAGAAGTAACACCAACTGCAACAGTGACCCCGGAACCACCGGTACCGACGGCGACCCCGGAACCACCGGTACCGACGGCGACCCCGGAACCACCGGTACCGACGGCGACCCCGGAACCACCGG
>JBCDFA010000132.1:0-18078 GCA_039178835.1 Chloroflexota bacterium | reverse complement strand
TCCAGATCTCGATCCCATGAATATCGCCTTGGTAGTGTCGGGCCAGGGCTTCTACAAAGTTCGCCAGATCTTGTGGATTTTCGGGCATCCCATCACGTCCATTAGCTGTGTAGAAATCTGGTGAGCGAACAACAGAGAGTAGAAGCTTCATATCATAGTCATTCGCAGCCTCAACAATTTCGTCAAGTTCATCCCAGGCATACTGGCCAGTTGGTCCTTCAATGTCACGCCAGTGAATCTGTTGACGTATCCAACCAAACCCAGCTGCACTTGCTGCTTGCAACGGACGATCTCGATCTATATAGAAGAGATGGGCAGCCGCACCAAATTCCAGCGGCTCCTCACGGAATGCAATCGCTGCTGTGGTGGGGACAGGTTCTGCGATAGGGTTATTGGCCACGCGAAATCGGATCGCTTGGGTATCTTCCTCGCCTGCAACATCACGCACAGTAGCAGTGAGAATATATTCCCCATCTGGGGCATTTGTAGTTTCCCATCCATTGGGATCGCCTGATCGATCACCGAAGAGATAGAAGGGTTCAGCTTTTTCAGTGTGTGTTGCAGAGGCAGGACCAGTTAGTTGGAAGCGTACCTGTACGTCGTCCTGTGAACTTACTATCGCTTCCACGTCAACCCGTCCAGAAATCGTTTGCCCTGAACCGACACCCTCAAAACCAACAATTACGGGCCCATCAACCGTATTGACTGGATCTGATACTGGTCTGGCACAGGTAATTTCTCCCTCTTGACCCTGCATTGTGGCATCAAGAACAGTATCACAATGTACCATTAAACGATCACCAGGAGCAAGTTTTAATTGCTCCTGATTGGCACGTGTAGCCTGTGTTATAAAAGGTATAAAAAGTACTGCAAGCAGTGTGATAGACAAAAAAAGGGTAAACCAGCGAGAACGATAAGTTGGTTGTATCACGCGGAAGCCTCCACTTTCGCAGAATATTCTGGTACACGATAGTACTTTACCATGAAGATTAAGCTATATCTATAGAACGTTGTTCCTGATATGTTCAAATACAAAAATCGGGTTGCTTTTGAAAGAAAAACGCCTCCTTATCTCTTTTTAATGAAGTAAAAACATTTACGTATTAGCATCGTAAGCGCTCTAGCGTGCCATATTCATTGCCGCATGTGCCAATTGTCAGGTTCGTCAAGCTCATCGATCTCTCATCAAGAAATTGTTAACCCCGGCACAGTTCATGCGATATAGAGATTACATCATTATTAGAAAGTTTCGAAAGAGGATCGAAACTAAAGTTTACTGAGAGAGGTTTTTATGAATCGCTTTATGCTTTTAACCGTAATGCTCGCTCTAGGTTTGATTGTGAGTGCTTGTGGTGGCACTCCAACGGGTGATCCTGCCGCAGATCCTGGTACTACTGATCCGGCTGTCGTTGACCCAGCCGCCGATCCTGCCGCTGACCCAGCCGCCGATCCTGCCGCTGACCCAGCCGCCGATCCTGCTGCTGACCCAGCCGCCGATCCTGCCGCTGACCCAGCTGCCGATCCTGCCGCTGACCCAGCTGCCGATCCTGCCGCTGACCCAGCTGCCGATCCCGCTGATACTGGCACCGGGACCGATCAATAATTGTCGATAATCGAGAGAGGTTTTTATGAATCGCTTTATGCTTTTAGCCATCACTCTTGTTTTAGGCCTCATTGTGAGTGCCTGTGGTGGCGCACCAACTGATCCTGCTGCAGCTCCAGGCGACGATCCTGCTGTCGCTGATCCTGGTACAGATCCCGCCGCTGACCCGGCTGCCGATCCCGCCGCCGATCCTGCTGCCGATCCTGGCACTGGGACCGATGATATGGATAGTGACACCGGTACCGGCACGGACACCGACACCGACGCCGGGACCGATGATATGGACACCGGCACTGGCACCGACACGGACACTGGCACCGGGACCGATGATATGGACACCGACACCGACGCCGGGACCGATGATATGGACACCGACACCGACGCCGGGACCGATGATATGGACACCGGCACGGACACGGACACTGGTACCGGCACCGACACCGACACGGACACTGGTACCGGCACGGACACCGACACTGGTACCGGCACGGATGATATGGCTGCTGGTGAAGATACAATCGTTGGTGTTGCCGAGGCTGATGGACGTTTTACAGAACTGTTATTGTCACTGGAAGTAACTGGTTTAACAGATGCACTTAGCGGAGAAGGACCATTCACTGTGTTTGCTCCGACTGATGATGCTTTTGCTTCCCTGCCGCCTGAAATTGTAGAGGGCCTTGAAGCAGATCCTCTGGCATTAACTGATATTCTGTCTTATCATGTTGTTGATGGGACCTACACGGCTGATGATCTTGCTGAGAACGAAACTCTTCCGACAGTTCAGGGTGAGGAGATATCGTTAGCAGCTGAGGGTGATGTCATTATGCTCAATGGTACAACCAGCGTCATTGCTGAAGCAATTGAGACATCAAACGGATTTATCTATGTCATTGATAGTGTCATTCTTCCACCAAGTCTTGACACAGCCGGAGGTTAATGAAGAAACAGTTGTATAGACTTTGATCAGTTTTTATTGGTCGAAGGTAGTCTAGCAACAAACTGGCGGATATGACCCCGCCAGTTTGTTGTTTGTTGCCATATTTCGGTGTAACTACCAGACGTGTATTGATTTATCACACTACGCCAGAATGCCTGAGCCGGAACATTTGCTGCAAAAGTAGCAACTTCCCATTTTCCTGGGTAACGATTGAAGAGACTCTCCGCTGCTGCACGACCAATTCCCAGACGACGATAACGACGCAAAACAAATAGATCAGCTATGGCATATCCATCAAATGCAGTGTTTGTAAGACTTTTACGATTGATAAATGCGAATCCTACCAATCGTTTGTCTGCATATATCAGAAACGCGTGGTGCGCTGGTTGTGTCCAGTAGTTCTCAAAAGATGCATAATGGAACAAACCGCTATCATCGAGATCGCCTTCATTGAATACACTACAGTCATGGAGATATAATTGTAGCAGATTGGCTATTATTGGTTTCTTGCTGGTGGTTGCAGGCAACAACGTAATGTGCATAAGTCAATTCACCTATAAATGCGAACATCTCCGACCATCAGAGTACGCATATCCTACCATGGGTGACAAGCCCTGGGCAGGAAAGAACCTGTCATGAGATTTGATAAGCTTAGGATCATTATGTGATGTTGTTTGCAGAACATCCCTATAACTATAAAACGAAAAGCGGCACACCTTTTTTCTGATGTGCCGCTCTCTTATTGAATGTAATAATTATGATCTACGTTGATGGAGCCTTTTCATCGATCCCAACCGACTCTAACAATAACTCAGCTACATCTTTCCGTGGTAAGGTTTCATCTACACCTGTGTTCTTAGCAGCATCATCGAACATGACCATACAAAACGGACAGCTAAGAGCAAGTGTATTCGGGTCATCCTTCTGAAGCTGCTCAAGACGAATAACATTGACATCTTTCTTGCCCCAACCTTCCATCCAAGCATTGCCACCACCACCACCACAGCACATTGCTCGTTGGCGATTCCACTCAGGCGCTTCAACCAGTTCCACTCCTGGGATGCGCTGTAGAAGGGTACGTGGCTCATCGTACACATCATTGTAGCGACCAATGTAGCATGGATCGTGATAGACTACACGCTCACTGACAGTGTTAGTTGGATTGAGTTTTCCTTCGGCAACAAGTTCAGCAAGCAACTGCGTATGATGAATCATTTCGTAATCAACACCTGCTTTGCCACCAAACTGAGGGTAATCATTTTTAATGGTGTTAAAGCAATGTGGACATGTTGTAACAATACGCTTGAACTTGTACTGATGCATGGTTTCAATGACTGTTTCTGCTTGTTGTGCAAACAACAGTTCCTCACCCATGCGACGTGCAGCATCACCCGTACACGTCTCTTCATCACCAAGGATAGCAAAATCAACCCCGGCACGTTGCAGCAGTTGAACCATAGCACGGGCAACACGTTTTGAACGTTCATCGTAGCTCGGTGCACATCCTACCCAGTACAGCACATCGACCGTTTCTTTCTCTGCCAAGACAGGTACATCAAGTCCCTCAGCCCACGCAGTACGCTCACGGGTAGGCAACCGCCACGGATTCCCCGCACGTTCGATACCCTCTAATACACGTTTGACACCACCAGGAACCTCGCTCTGAATCATCGCCAGATTCCGCCGCACGTCAACAATCGCATCGACATGCTCAATCATTGCAGGACATTCTTCCATACATGCACGACAGGTTGTACAACTCCACAACTCATTCTCAGTAAACAGTCCCTCTTCTACCAGTGGAATAGTATCGGCATTGCCCTCAATAATCCGGTAGTTTTGTCCATTACTGCCATTAGAGCCATTCCCATTACTAGCTCCATTTTCGGGAACGACACGCGCCAATGTTCCATCATTCAGCATGATAGGTTGACCACGCATCAGGTCAGCCATTTTCGTAATCAGGAATTTCGGTGAGAGATCCGAACCAGAAGCATTCGCAGGACATTTGGATTGACAGCGTCCACAACTCATGCAGGCATCAAAGTCAAGTCGCTGTTTCCAACTAAAATCTGCCAGCGTTGCAACACCGAGTACTGGCTCATCCTTCTCAATTTCATCTTCCAGATCAGGAATGGAAGTCAATGCACCTTTTGGTTCAAAATCTCGAAAGAAATTGTTTAATGGTGTATAGATAATATGTTTGAATTTAGAGAAAGGAATCGTCGCAATAAAGGCAAAAGTAAAGATCATATGGGTGTACCAGAAAAGCTGGTGTAGGGCCAACCCAATACCAGATCCTTCACCAAGGCCAGTTCCACGGAACAACACGGCAAAGGTGTAGCCAACAAATGAAAGTTGGGCCCATGATTGTGCAAAGACCTCATGTCCTTCAATCGTTTGGTTGGCAATGCGCAATCCCTCAATAAGAAAGCCACTAACAGTAATGTAGAGCATGGTAGCCAGCACCCACATATCCGTGCCACGATTGTGGAGGCGGTCTGGTTTGGTGTTATAGCGACGCCACGCTGCCCATACTAATCCGACAAGAAATACAAGCCCCATCGTATCGAGGGTAAACTCGTATGCCTGATAAAAAGTACCAACAAGAATTGTTCCAGCATCAGGTCCAATCATAGGAACCGTAAAATCTTCTTCGACAGCAATAACAGATGTGCCAATGAATAGTGTCAAAAAGCCAAAGAAGATCAATGCATGCATCAAACCAGGTCGGCGGTCCCGCAGTACCCGCTTTTGTCCGAAAACCTGGACAATCGCATCATAGAGTCGAGTTGGTAATCGGGAAATACGAGCATCTGGTTTGCCTTTACGCCAGCGGTTAATGTCGCGCACGATACCCCAGGTCATTATGGCCAGAGCAACAAGTGCACTAAGATATATTGCAGCTGTACCAACAGTTGCGCCGATATTCCAATAGATCTCGCGAGCAGCTTCAGTCATAGATGATCCTTCCCAGAGGCTATAAAAGCCCACCATGTGATAGGCTATGTGGAATGTACATGTTGAGGTAGCTGCATCATACCATCGTTAACACGCTGCGTCAAACGTATGAGCGCATGTTTGTCATTTCTTAACGTAGAAGTGCAAATGCACAAGCGAAGCGTACTTCGTCTATTTTCTAGTCGTTTGTACAGGTCTATCGGCAGATATTTCATGGTAGCATTTAATCTTGCTGATTATCTATAAAGTTGAGGTTTTATGATAGCGACACCACGTACCCGCAATCGCCGCTCACCACCTCCAGATGAACCCAAACCGTGGCGTGAGCGTTTAGAGGAATATCGCACCGCTTATGCCAATATTCGGGGGGCCTTTCGGCTGGTCTGGAATGCCGACAAAGCCAGTACTATTATCATGGGGATACTCACGCTGATTAGTGCACTGTTGCCAATATCCCAAGCTTGGGTTGCGGCTCTCATTATCAACTCGGTCGAGGAGTCACTACGCACTGGCGCTGGAGCGATAGCTGGTCTTCAGGCCGCTATTCCACTACTCATAGCAGAATTTGGGCTTGTTCTGCTTGGTGCAATTGTTTCACAGATACGCCGTTTGATAGAACATATCCTGAATGCTCGATTAGGACACTCGATCAATGTTGACATTATACGTAAGGCACTAGCACTGGATCTCCAGTATTTTGAGGATGCCGATTTTTACGATAAACTTCAGAATGCGCGCCGTGAGGCAGATTATCGTGCTCTTGGCATCATTAACGGCACTTTTTTATTTATACAGAATGTTATTACACTACTTACATTTATTATCGCCCTTGTTGCATTTAACCCACTTATTGCTCTTATCCTCTTTGGAGCAACCATACCCTCGTTTGTCGCGCAGGGTAAATACAGCAATCTGTATTTTCGACTACTTACCTGGCGTGCACCTGAATTTCGCCGTATGCAATATCTTGAGCATGTGCTAACGGTTGACAGTAGTGTTAAAGAGGTTAAATTGTTTGGCTTGGGCGAGCCAATGCTTAAACGTTATACAGATACATTCTGGAGTATTTTCAAAGAGGACGCCCGGCTTGCCCGTCAACGCTCAATTGTAAGTGTTGGATGGGGAATGCTTGCAACTATAAGCTATTATGGGGCTTTTGCTTGGATTATTTTCTCAACCGTCAGTGGAGCCATTTCTATCGGTCTGATGACCTTCTATATTGCACTCTTTCGTCAGAGTCAAGGAACATTTCTCGGCATTTTCGATAATTTGAATCGTCTGTATGAAAATGGCTTGTTTATGGATAACCTGTTTGGCTTTCTCCAACTCAAACCACAAATGCCTGCAACAGACACCCCAACACCAACACCAGAACACTTTACACGCGGTCTGGAATTCAAAAACGTCTCATTTCGCTACCCTGGACGTGAGAACTGGGCACTTCAGGAAGTTTCTTTACATATCAAACCTGGTGAAAAAATCGCACTGGTTGGGCCGAATGGTGCCGGGAAAACCACCCTTATTAAGTTACTAACCCGACTCTATGATCCGACTGAAGGACAAATCCTGCTTGATGGTGTTGATCTCCGTGAATACCATCCTGATGAGCTACGCAAACTGATTGGTGTCATCTTCCAGGATTTCGTCAGATATCAACTGACGTTTCGCGAGAACATCGGCGTTGGTCAGATCGAGCAGATGGAGAATACAGAACGAGTGCAACAAGCCGCCGAACGTGGTGGTGCTGATGAAGTTGCAGACACCCTTCCAGGTGGCATCGACACCGTCCTTGGGCGATGGTTTCACGATGGTCATGAGTTATCTGGTGGACAATGGCAAAAAGTTGCGCTGGGGCGTGCATTTATGCGCGATAGCGAAGTGTTGGTACTTGATGAACCGACTGCAGCGCTGGATGCAGAACATGAATATGAAATCTTTCAGCGATTCCGCGAACTGACAGAGGGTAAAATCGCCGTACTTATTTCTCATCGCTTTAGCACGGTACGTATGGCTGACCAGATTGTGGTTATTGAACAGGGGCGTCTAAGTGAAATGGGGTCACACCAAGAATTGTTGGATCAGGGTGGTACCTACGCTCATTTGTTCGAGCTACAAGCAGCAGGATACCGGTAACCAGTGAGGAACATGGCATGGTGAGGTTAGAAATACCATTTTCCTCGTATTCCAACCTCACCATGTCATATCGAGGCATTAACGCCGTAATAGTAGCCATGCACCAATACCAATCATCACAACAGGCAGAACAAACTCAACATCAATATTAAGTGTTTCTGCAAGGACAAGCGCCCCAAACCCGATAAGTGCAAAAGCAAACCAGCGCCACCGCTTACGTGCTGAGTCGGGACTAACTGTACCCTGTTGATACAACTGATCCTGTTGAGTTGGATCATGAGATAATTGAACTGTCTGACCCGTTGCGGGATCATCTGGGTTCATTGGCTGGCCTGTCTGCGGGTCGAAACTATATCCCTCAGCATAGGGTGGTCCTGCCGTGCGGCTACTGACCTGCGATGCCTTACCTCTCGCTGATTCCTGCATCACATAGGATGATTGCTGACTAGCTTCCAATTGCTCTTCCCGTGTACCAAGTTGATGCTGACCCTGCGCTCCCGGCTGTCGGAAACGTGAGACAGTGCCAGCAGGTGCCTTTGGTGTAATAATCCATAGGACCGGATATATCAACAAGCCCAGGCCTGTCGTGAGAGTAACCAGCACAAAAACCAAACGAACGATGACTGGGTCGACCCCAAAATATTCCCCAAGGCCCCCACAGACACCCCCCATAACGACTTCCGTGCGACTACGCATTAATCGTGGCTGCATTGTTGTCCTTCCTTTCGAGCGCGATCCTGATTCGACTATAGGTGATCGCGGTCCCGTCTTGGTTCATATGACGATAAGGTTTTTGCTATTGTTGCAGTTCACCCTATTCATTATTACACATACATAAAAGGCGCATCTGTTTATGCCACACTACGTGGTTGCAAGCCATCTTGTGGCTATGCTACAATAATAATCTATACTATTCTAACACTATTTTTATACTACTTACCAAATTTTCTTATCTGTAATTGTCCCGATTGCTCTATCTCTATGTATGTCATTGGCACTGCAGGTCACGTCGATCATGGAAAATCTACCCTCGTTAAAGTACTCACTGGTATTGATCCAGATCGCTGGGAAGAAGAGCAGCGCCGTGAGATGACGATTGATCTTGGGTTCGCATGGCTCCACATGCCTGGAGGGCGTGAGATAAGCCTTATTGATGTCCCTGGTCATGAGCGTTTCATAAAAAATATGCTGGCTGGTATCGGAGGGATAGATGCAGCATTGCTCATTGTAGCAGCTGATGAAGCGATTATGCCACAGACGATTGAGCACCTTGCAATTCTCGATCTGCTAGGTATATCACAAGGTATTATCGTACTAACCAAAGTTGATCTTGTTGATCCTGAGTGGCTCACCTTTGTCTCCGAAGAAATACGCGAACATGTTGCACACACCACCTTTGCTAAAGCACCCATGGTTCACGTCTCTGCACGACAGGGGCATGGTATTGACACACTCCTCTACACTATCGATCAGGTGTTAGATGACCTTCCTTCCCGGACAACTGTACAGGGTAAGCCCTACCTGCCCATTGATCGGGCTTTCACTTTGAGTGGTTTTGGAACTATTGTGACTGGAACCTTATCAGGTGGCCCACTCCATCTTGGAGATGAAATAGAGATTGTGCCACTCACAATGCGTGGACGTGTGCGCGGTCTGCAAACGCATCAGCAAAAACGTGAAGTCGCACAGCCTGGTTCTCGTGTAGCCGTTAACATTACCGGCATTTCGCATCATGATATTACACGTGGCCAGGTGCTCACCAAACCTGATACACTTGAACCAACCGATGTTCTTGATGTTCATGTACGTCTTGTGAGTAATGCCCCTAAAGCATTACAACAAAATATGGCAGTCGATCTCTTTGTCGGTGCCGCAGAGGTTCACTGTCGTATTACCCTTCTTGACCAGGAAGAACTGAGACCAGGGGCTTCGGGATGGCTTCAACTACGGTTAGAGCGCCCTATTGCAGCAATAGCTGGTGATCGTTATATTCTGCGCCTACCCTCACCATCATCAACGATTGGCGGCGGCACTATTATCGACGCTCATCCACCCAGACACCGCCGATTCCGTACTGAAGTCATTCAGTCACTTGAATCCCTTGCACGCGGTCAGCCAGCCGACCTTGTTCAACGTGCGCTAAGTACCGCCGTACTCTATACCTGGCCAGAACTAGTGAAAACCTGTAAGCTAGATGATCAGAGTATGCTGGTGGGAGTTCAGAAGTTGCTCCAGCAACAAAACATCATGGTGCTGAGTCCATCTGGCGATGTACTTCCCGCTGCCACCATAGATATCATTCCATCAATTGGATGGGTCATGCTTGTTGAGCAATGGCAGTCCTTACGTACCAAGGTGACTAAAATCATAGAACAGTATCATCAACGATATCCATTACGAAAGGGCATGCCGCGCGAAGAAGTAAGAAGCCGTCTCAAAGTCACACAGGCAGAACTCGAAGTCATACTACATCTGGGAATCATACAACAGCTTGTATGTGTTTATGATCGCTCAGTCTCTTTACCAGACTATCATCCGAAATTATCAGACAAACAACAACAGATTATAGATCAACTTATGGACACCATGGCAACATCACCATACAGCCCACCAACACCATCTGTTGAGCCCGAATTGCTTGGATGGTTATTGGAGCAAAATCATTTGGTGCGTGTGTCTGAAGATATCTTTTTTTCACCAAGTGCCTATGCAGAAATGGTCCAGTGGGTTCAGGATCACATTCGTCAAACAGGTGGTGTTACGGTAGCACAGTTTCGCAATCACTTTCAGACAAGCCGCAAGTATGCACTAGCACTGTTAGAATATCTTGATACCGCTAAAATCACCCGTCGTGATGGTGATATTCGCGTATCCTACTAGCCCAAGTTGGTGCAATACCACCAAGTAACTGGTCATCAGTGATTGAGGAATGCGACAAAGGTGTTCATTTGTTCGTCTAACATCATGATACGAGCCATCATTTGCGTGTTTTGTTTTACGTGGTATGCTTCATGCTAACAAAAACGTGAATATATGTGTGAAAGGGAACAGTAGTGCCTTCAAAGTCAAATGATACATTTCGCCGTCTTGGAACGGTACTTTTACTTGGTGTTGTAGCTGGTGCTGGTGCACGGTATTTGATTGCCCGTGCTAATCGTGCCGCTACACCGAAATCAACTCGTATGATTGACTGGCAGCAAGCGCGATCCATTGCACTTCAGGTCTCGCAATGGGAACAAGCAAGTATCCCTGATCGTGCTGCACGCCGTGAACAATATATGCGCATGGTTGAGCAGAGCGAGCCACTCATCGCTGAATACATGGGTGTTCGTTTGCCACAGCCGATGAATCGTGTATTCGTGGTTGACCGACGTGACTGGCTCCTGGCGAACTTTAACTCTTTTGAACATCTCTTTGCACCTATAGAGGAATTATATACCAAAATCAGTGCACGGCAGGGCGTCATTGGCCATGCCGTTGGTGATCTCAACAGCAAAATCATTGGTGTTCAAATGGGGGCATTGTGGGGCTTTCTTGCACGACGAGTTATGGGTCAGTATGATCTTAGCCTCCTTTCACCTGACCCAGAAGTACAGGGAACACTATACTTTGTTGAGCCAAACATCGCCCGAGTGCAAAAACAACTTGGCCTCAGCGACGAAGATTTCCGTCTCTGGATCACCTTGCATGAATGTACCCATGTGTTTGAGTTTGAGGCATTCCCATGGGTCCGTCAGTACTTCAATGACCTGTTGCGGGAATTCCTTGGCTCCGTCTCCGATCAGATGGCAAGTCTGGGCGTGGGTATTGGTCAACTCGCCAGTCGTTTACTGCGTGGCCAGAGCAACGACAGCCACTGGATCGAAAATATGCTTTCACCAGAACAACAGCGTGTTTTCGATAAGATGCAAGCGTTGATGTCGCTGGTGGAAGGCTACTCCAACCATATTATGAATGCCATTGGTGAGCAATTGCTACCTAGTTTCAAGCAGATTGAGCAACGTATCCATCAACGCCAACAGAATCGATCACTGCTTGAGGAACTATTCAATCGGATTACTGGTATGGATTTGAAGTTAGCTCAATATCAGCAGGGCGAGGCATTTGTTAATGCGGTAGCAGATGAACGTGGGGTCGTCTTCCTCAATCAGGTATGGGAGCGTCCCGAAAACCTCCCCACCATGGCAGAAATTCGCAATCCACAACTCTGGATTTCACGCATGAGTGGTTAGCATACAATAAGGGTATAGGCTTTTGCGGTCTATGCCCTTACTTGTTACGACCTCGTGCAGATGATTTACGATACACTTGTTGCCTTGCCTCCTGGGCTCCCTCAACCGCTTCTCGTAAGTCAGGCTCTAATCTCAGCGCTGTCTCAAATGCACGTAATGCACGCACAAAGCGGCGACGCTTCAACTGACAGGTGCCATACCTTGACCAGCAATAAGCTGAACGAGGATTCAATCTGAGCGCTTGGTTGTATGCCTGTGATGCACCATCAATCTTGTTTTGTGCCATGTTCACATCACCTAACAATCGCCGCGCTCGCTCGTCAAATTTGTCATAGGTTGTTGCTTGTTTGAGACAGTGGTATGCCTCGCGCAATAAGCCTTCTTGCAGTAGAATAGCACCTTTCTTTCGCCAAAGCGCCGGGGCATTAGGCATATAAGAAAGACCTTTATCAAAAGCATGAATAGCATTGTCGGGCTGTTGCATCAAACTGTAGGTATCACCTTGCACCTGGTACAACTCGCCAAATGTGGGGCGCCGCGAAGCCCGCTGTAACCCCTCATCAATAGCATACAGCGCTTCATCATATTGCCATAAATTCAGGTGGGTACGCGCCAGGTAACACCAATTCTCTGCCAATTCGCCATTGATCCGAGTGGCTTGACGAAAGCAGGTCAGCGCTTCGTGATTTTCATGTAATTCGAGATGCATCAATCCACGATCAGCCCATTGATCCTGATCAGGTGAAGAGTCAAACTTCCATGTTTTGGTAAATCGCTGCTTGAATAGATGCTGACGTAACAACTGGAGATCATGTTCAACTTCCGTAAATTGCTGATAGCGATCAGAAAGACGTTTGGCGAGGCAGCGCTGTATAATATACACGGCACCTTTATGAATATGTGATTGGATGTCACGCGGATCTGGTGGTGGTTCATAGAGATGCATCCGAATCATCGACTCAGTGCGCTTAGACGAAAATGGCAACGCCCCAGTCAACAGCTCAAAGAGCGTAATACCAAAAGCATAAATATCACTCCATGGACCAGGAACTGAGGAAGCATTGAAAACTTCAGGTGCCATGTAGGGAAGTGTCCCACCAGGCATGCGCTGGGGGTCTGCCAGCACCCGTTGTGTTGCGCTGTGTGATTGATGAGCTTCCTTCAGTTGCCAGGTTGGGAGTGCACGTGCCAAGCCAAAATCAGTTACTTTTACTTGACCCTCCACCGAAACCATCACATTATCTGGCTTTAAATCGCCATGAATAATGGCTGTATGCTCAACTGCATACATCATACCCCAACAGATCTGGATCGCATAGTCAATCACTTCTTGTAGCGATAAATGGCCAATGAGCATGTGCAGCGGGCTCCCATGTACATATTCCGCAACAATATGCGGTTTGCCAAGCAAAATACGCAGATCATACGCACGCACAATATTTGGATGACTGCCAAGCCGTATCCAAAGATCAGCTTCCATATAGAAACGCTGAATAGCCTGTTCATCCCAGAGGTATTTATTTTGAAAGGTTTTGAGGACAACTCGCCGACGCCGCTGACGATCATACGCAATATAGACAATACCCATATAACCAGTATGTACTTGCTCAATTTCAAAGCGTTGTTCGACAACATCACCGACGGTATACTCGTATCCCCGTGTTATGTTGTGAATGCTATCATCCGAGTTCTTATCAAACAGACGCCAAAACATAATCTTCCCTATACACATCTATCCTCTTATGTACAGTTATCATATCATAAGCAAATGATGATCAGGAAGAATATTTCTCTGTAATATCTATCACAGTTTATGTGAATATAGGGCTATGGGCTTTGTTTGGTAAACAGGATTGAGAATTCATCTTCATAGACATTCTGCCATGCTGGATCATCCTGAGCCAAATCAACTAAAGATGATTGCTGTTCCTTGCTCAACAGCAAGCCATCAATAGCGTAGGTCTGTAGGATTTGGGCAACATTATTGGCTTGGCCAAGGTTGATATAGTCAACCCACTGATCAAATGGATACAACTCAATACGTGGGTCGATAAAAACAGGCTGGTCTGGTGCTTCCCAGATAAGATACGAGCCATAGCCCATTTCGTGAAACAAGCGCTGTGGTGGGTCCTCAAGATTGTGCAGAGCTGTCACTGCTTGTGTCGGCGTGCCCTCAGATAGGAGCGCACCGACCGATGGAGGAAAGATGGCTGGTTTGATCCAGGGCGACGCCAGGAAAATCAAAAACACTAGCAAACCAACGATTATACGATTGAGGAATGGAGAACCTCTAGTTTGACGCGCAGGTTTCGTTGAGGAAAAGAAGGTGGCAGCCTGCACAGCAATAAGTGGTGTTGCTACAAAACCAAACCACACAATGTTTCGACTGGCACCAAGCGCCAACCATAAAAAGGCGGCAAACAACAATACGTCGGTCAAATCAGGATGACGCCGTGCATAGGTAAGAATAGCACCACACCCTATCAAAAAAACAAAGAAAATGAGGCCATTTGTATCACGGATCGTCGGCGAGGCCCACTCGGTAACCAAACTCGTAACAGAACTACTCTCCAACAAATCACGTACATAACCTAGTACGCCAAAACCTTGTGGGTTGATCAATATAGTCAGCGCCGTAATACTTCCCCACAAGAGATACTGTCTACTCAAGACAGGTGTTGTAGAATTTGCCGACGATTCAGGCGGGTCATCAGCAGATGGTCGTCGAATAGTTCTCCCAAGGGCTTTGAGTGCTTCTCCAACAAAGATAATTCCCATCAAAGCCAACCCCAAAACAAAGGACCCATGCATGTTGACCCACAAAACCATTACAAGCGGCAAAACCCACAATCGATTACTCCAACCTAAACGATATGCAGTAAGGATCGTGAGAAACACAACAAAGAAAGGAAGTACATAACTTTGAGGGCGCACAACCCAATTGTCAAAAGAAAGAGGCAAGGTTGCAATCAACATAATGACGACACTCAGACGTAGTTGCTGGGTACGTTTGATACACAACCACAACAATAATCCATAGGCACCTGTAATAACACTTGCTTGTACAAGCAATACTAATGGAATATTGCCAAGCTGATACAAACCATACATAAGAACCTGAGAGAGCCAGCTTTGGTTGTAAAAAGACACCCCCGCCTGGGTAAAGGAGAAGCTGTCCAGTGCAGGTATTCCACCCTCAAAAATGATTAAGCGCCCCGTCGCCATATGCCACCAAAAGTCATTCGGTGGAATGGGTGTCAGCAAAGGGCGTAAGATAAACATGGTCAAGGCAACGATGATCCAAATATGATCAAGGGTTAAAAACGAAGGTTTTGCAGGTCGAGTGTTGTGTGTCATAGTAGTGGTATAGGAGGAACAGGAGTTTCAATATTGGTAGAAGAACACACGGATTTTATATACGTACTCTGTCTCTTGGCGGTAGGCGAACAAATCTCTTTCTCATGTCATCGTTATTGTATCATGGAATAGACCCATACTTTCAAGCCATCTCCTGTAAAGACTTTACTTTGAAGCCCTTGACAGGTATATAGTGCTGTGATACACTCACTTCCCATATTTAGGAATATTTGTTGAAAGAATACACAATATGTGGATTATTTGTGGATAATCATGGATATGTATGACGTAATATGGTATATTGACCATCAAGAAATTTCTTATTAGCCAAAATTTGCTTTACATATTATAGTCTCTTTGCATATATCGGACTACGCATCATACAGACTATGCGCTCCGATACTTTTTTGCCTCTTTTGAACACATCTACAACACTACACATATGTGTTATGACAAACGAATTACAAGGAGGATTCCTGGTGACAATCCAGCAAGCGCAGCCAACCAACGGGATGGAGCCTCACGGATCATTGGCAACAGAGCAAGAAACCATTATCATGCCAACCACCATCGTAAAACGCGATGGACGTATTGTACCCTTTGATGCTGAACGCATTGAACGGGCTATCACACGTTGCTTTATAAGCTTCGACCGACAGCCCCGCAAATCTGTAGAAGAGATTGCTCAACATGTGGTGAATATTGTTTCAGCGAAAACACGGGGTGCTTCCCCAACCGTTGAAGAGGTACAAGACATTGTTGAGATGGTGTTGCAAGCTGAAGGAGAATTTGAAGCAGCGAAACGCTACATCCTCTATCGTGCCGAACATGCAAAGAAGCGTGAAACACGTCCCATCCCTGATTCGGTACGCCAGGCGTTTACAGAGTCAGATCAATACTTCCCAACCGCATTGCAAAAGTTCCAATTTTTTGATAAGTACGCACGCTTCAATTATGATCTGGGCCGCCGTGAAACATGGATTGAGACCGTTGAACGCTCTGTTGATTATCTGTACGAGCTTGCTGGCAGTCGCCTACCATCCGAAACCTACGAACGTATACGACGTGCCATTCTATCTATGGACGCAATGCCATCAATGCGGTTACTTGCAATGGCCGGACCAGCGGCACGCCGCAACAACATTACCATTTATAACTGTTCATACCAGCCGGTTGAAAGCATCGACTCCTTTGTAGAAGCACTGATCATCTCGATGAGTGGATGTGGCGTAGGTTACTCAGTCGAAACCCGTTATATTGAAAACTTCCCCCGCGTTAGACGCCAAACCAACGCTGCCCCCATATCATTCACTGTGGATGACTCGGCTGAAGGTTGGGCCGATGCACTGCGCTTTGGTCTTGAACACTGGTTCCAAGGTGCCGATGTCCACTTTGACCTATCACTGCTTCGTCCGGCTGGCGCGCCATTAAAAATTAAAGGTGGTCGTGCATCTGGTCCTGCGCCACTACGTATCATGCTTGAGTTTGTTCGATCGCGCGTCCTAGCACGACAGGGAAGCTTCCTGCGCCCCATTGACGCCCACGATATGATGTGTGCGGTCGGCAATGCTGCAGTCAGCGGCGGTGTCAGACGAACGGCGATGATTTCACTCTTCGACTATGATGATGATGAAATGCGTTTATGTAAAAATGGTGATTTTGAGCGCGAGAACAGCCAGCGCTGGAATGCAAATAATTCTGCTGTGTGGCCTGCCGGGGGACTGACACAAACAGATTTTATTAAGCAATTTCTCGAAATGGTCGAATCAGGGCGTGGGGAGCCAGGCATTTTCAACCGTGCTGCCGCCAACCAAATGCGAACCTCACGCCGTCAGGAAGCTGAATTCGGCACAAATCCATGCGGCGAAATCAATCTGCGCCCGTGGGAATTCTGCAACCTTACTGCTGCAGTTGCACGTGCTGATGATACATTAGACACCCTTCGTGAGAAAGTTGAAGTTGCTACGATCATTGGCTCCATTCAGTCACTGGCAACACACTTCCCAGGGTTACGTCCCATGTGGAAACAAAACTGTGAAGAAGAACGCCTTCTGGGCGTCGATATCACAGGCCAGATGGACAGCCCTATCGCACAGGATGCCCACGTGAAAGAACAACTGCGTGGAATCGCCATTGAAATGAACCGCCAGACAGCTCAGGCGCTCGGCATTAATCAATCAGCTGCAATTACCTGTGTCAAGCCAAGTGGTAACTCATCACAACTCCTTGATTGTGCATCAGGATTGCACGCACGATGGGCACCTTACTACATCCGTAATGTGCGGGTGGCGGCCCACTCGCCCATTTTCAAAGTTCTCCGTGATGAAGGTGTACCAATGGATCCTGAAAATGGTCAAACAGCCGACAGCGCAACCACATGGGTTGTACATTTCCCCGTCAAAGCCCCCAAGAGCGCCATCACACGCAAAGATCGATCAGCTGTAGAACAATGTGAGTTCTGGTTGCAGAACAAACTACACTGGACTGAGCATAATCCTTCCTGCACGATTACCTACCAGCCCGATGAGGTACTTGATCTCATGAAGTGGGTCTGGGCACATCGTGATCAGATTGGTGGTCTCTCATTCCTTCCGGCGTTTGATGCCAATTATGCCCAAATGCCATATATGGAAATCACCAAGTCTGAGTATGAAAAGCTCGCTGCTGAGTTTCCAAACATCGATTTTTCCAAGATCTATCGTTATGAAGAAGAGGATTTGACAACTGCTGCACAGGAACTCGCATGTTCCGCCGGAGTATGCGAAATAGAACTTTAATCACATCCTCCAGTCTACTACCAAAGGGATGCCGACAACAAAGTCGGCATCTTTTTCTTTATAAGCACCTCAAATATG
>JBCDFA010000131.1:0-18086 GCA_039178835.1 Chloroflexota bacterium | reverse complement strand
GTTCAGCGTATTCTGGACGGCATTTTTGCTATCGGAGAGCGGCTGCCTCCTGAGCGTGAACTAGCATCACAACTTGGTATTACCAGACCAACACTGCGTGAAGCCATGCGGCATCTTGAGCAGGAAGGCTGGCTCCTGGTACAGCACGGCAAGCCAACCGTTGTGCGTGATTTCTGGCGTGAGGGCGGTTTAAATGTCCTTAGTCGTATCGTGCACCACCAACAGACGATCAAACCAGCGTTTATCACCAACCTGTTGCAGTTTCGCCTGATCCTCGCGCCCACCTACACCCGTGATGCTATCACCCACAATGCTGCCCAGATTCGCGACAAACTTGGCCAGATGCCTGCCATCGATGCCACGCCATTGGCGTATGCCCGATTTGATTGGCAACTCCAACATCTCTTGACAGTCGTATCGGAGAATGTCCTTTTTCCGCTTATTCTTAACGGCTTTACCAGTTTTTATGAACGTATGGCTGTTATTTATTTTTCCCCTGAACAGGCTCGTCATACGTCACACTACTACTATCGCCATCTGATCGAAGCCGCCGATACACAGGATAGCGAATACGCCTACACGCTAACCAAAGAAGTAATGGAACGCACCATTCAACACTGGCAGGCAGCCACAACTACGCTCGATCAACTCTCGCTGGAAGGAAACGACACGCTATGAAACGGTGGAATGGATGGGGGTACACCAATGTAGACCTCCCTGTAAAGACAACAGCATTGGCATTTTTGGAAAAACAGATTGGTCCCGGCCATATTGTACCGGATGCACCACTTGAAGACGTGGTTCGCTCCGTCCCCGAGTCACGCCTACCAGACCATCCACTTATCTCGACCGATCCTCTGGAACGGCTCCTGCACTCGACCGGCCAAAGTCTACCGAACTGGATCACTATGCGAAGTGGGCGCTATGATGCTATGGTTGATGGCGTCGCATACCCCACCTGTGTCGATGATGTCAAAACACTTTTGCAATTTGGTAGAGAAGCACAAATTCACATCATTCCCTATGGTGGTGGCACAAGTGTGGTTGGCCACTTGACACCACTCACTGCTCAGGCCCCAGTCTTATCAGTCGACATGAGTCGTATGAGCGAACTGCTGACCATTGACAAGCAAAACCATTTGGCCACCTTTCAGGCTGGCATCCTCGGACCTGATATTGAAGCGAAATTACGCGCTCATGGATTTACGTTGGGGCATTTCCCACAATCATTTGAGTTTTCCACACTTGGTGGTTGGGTCGCTGCGCGATCAAGTGGACAGCAGTCACGACACTATGGCCGTATCGATCAACTGTTCGCCGGTGGACAGGTTGAGACGCCTATCGGAACACTGGAGTTGCCGGTCTTCCCCGCAAGTGCTGCTGGGCCCGACCTACGGCAGTTGGTGCTTGGCTCCGAAGGTCGGATGGGTATTATCACGGAGGCAACCGTTCAAATCACGCCAGTGCCCACATACGAAACCTTCGAGGGGCTCTTCTTTCCTGACTTTGTCTCAGCCACTCAGGCGCTCCGAACAATCGCTCAGGCCGATATTCCGGTCTCAATGTTACGCTTGAGCAATCCTACTGAGACAGAAACCAATCTCATATCGTCGGGCCAACGTGGAACAGCGTTATTGGAGCAATATCTGGCCTTGCGTCGTGCCGGTGATGAAAAGTGTATGCTTATCTATGGCCTGACCGGAACCAAGCGTACATGTCAGCAATACCGTCAACAGTTATTGGATATCGCACGTCAGCATGGTGGTGTGTTGCCAACTGATCTGCTCGGCAGAGCCTGGCGCAAAAATCGCTTTCGTGGTGCATATATGCGGAACTCATTGTGGGAGGCTGGCTACGCGGTTGACACACTGGAGACAGCTACAACCTGGACAAACGTACAGCCTATGGTCAACAGTATCGAGCAGGCGATTCACGAAGCTTGCACTGCCTTCGATGAAAAAACACATGTGTTTACCCATCTTTCGCATATCTACTGCATAGGCGCGAGCGTCTACACCACCTACATCTTCCGTCTTGGCGCAACGCCAGAGGATACCTACCAGCGCTGGATAGCGATGAAAACTGCCGCTAGCAAAGCTATTGTTGCTCAGGGAGGCACCATTAGCCATCAACACGGGATAGGACTAGACCACATGCCATATCTTCGCGCCGAAAAAGGGGCTCAGGGTCTACAGGCACTCAATGCGATGTTCACGACCTTTGATCCACACCAGATGATGAATCCAGGCAAACTTGTTACTCTTGAGGAGGGGCTCCATGGCACAGAATAGACTACGACGTGGGGAGACATGGCAATTACTTGAGCAGACAGCCAAATGGGATGTCATCGTTATTGGGGGTGGTATCACAGGAGCCGGTATTCTGCGTGAAGCGGCGCGGGCTGGATTGCGTGCCTTGTTAGTAGAGCAACGTGATTTTGCATGGGGTACCTCGAGCCGATCTTCAAAACTGGTCCATGGAGGTCTGCGCTACCTCAAGCAGGGGCAGATTGGGCTCACCTATCAGTCGGTTCGTGAACGCCAAAACCTGTTGGAGGTTGGTGCCGGTTTGGTGACACGGCTAGGCTTTCTGATGCCAACGTATAACGGTGAGGCGAACAAGCTGACCTATCAGATTGGTCTGTCATTGTATGATTTGATGGCCATGCGCTGGGGTAATCACCTCTACAGCGCCACCGACTTTGCTATGCTAGTACCACGCATCAGTGATGAACGTCTGGACGGCGGTCTGGCCTTCGAGGATGCCCAGACGGACGATGCGCGTCTTGTTTTACGTGTGCTACAGGAAGCGCAAAACGCCGGTGGTGTTGCAATCAATTATGTGCAGGCAGAACAACTTCTCAAGGAAGACCATCGTGTATGTGGTGTTCAGGTGCGGGAGGTAGCCTCTGGGCAGATCGTTGCATTACACGCACATGTGGTCATCAACGCGACTGGCGCCTGGGTCGATCAACTACGCGCTGATGTAGGTGGAACCGCACGAATACGTCCGCTACGGGGGAGTCATCTTATCTTCCCTGGATGGCGCTTTCCGGTAGCTCAAGCCATTAGTTTCCTCCATCCAACCGATCAGCGGCCTGTGTTTGTGTATCCCTGGGAGGGCGTGACACTGGTCGGAACAACTGACCTCGATCATGAGCACGATCTCAATGAAGAACCCCATATCAGTGGTGAAGAAGTTGCCTATTTGCTCGCTGCCTGTGATCATCACTTTCCCTCACTGTCGTTACAGGTTGACGATATTTTGGCCACTTATGCTGGCGTCCGTCCAGTGATCAACACGGGGAAAAGTGATCCATCAAAGGAAGGGCGCGACCATGTGGTGTGGCTGGAAGAAGGACTCCTCAGTGTGACAGGCGGCAAACTCACAACATTTCGTGTCATTGCACTGGATGCGTTGAAAACAGCCAAAACACTTCTGCCGAATGCCCCCATTTTTGATACCAAGGCGCCGACCATCGACCCAGTCGATACAGCGCTTCCAGCAGCCGCAAACAGATTAACCTTATTTGAGCGAACCCGTCTGCTAGGCCGCTACGGTGCAAGGGCGGCAAATCTCATACATTTAGCCCATCCCGATGAATTACAACCAATCGCGGGTACGCAGACACTCTGGGCAGAGTTATGCTGGGCCGCACACGCAGAGTCGGTGGTACATCTCGACGATCTCTTGTTACGCCGGACTCGGCTTGGTCTTGTATTACCGCATGGAGGGCTTGCCTATATTGATCGCATTCGTGCTATGTGTGAACCAGAACTTGATTGGGATGCAGATCGCTGGGAGCAAGAAATAGCACGCTATTGGGAACTGTGGCAGCGCTACTATGGCATACCATCGACTGAACACATACCAGAGTGGAGAACAGTTCACCCAACCGTCACGGCAGACCAACACACCTCAACAACCACCAAATGGCCTTATGCCGTGGGTATTGCCGCTGCGGTACTGGCGCTACTGGCTCTATGGCGTCGTATGACACGACCCCACAGGTTGACAAGCCCATCATATTAAATCAAAATCGCGTGGTATAATAAGCGAGCCGTTTTCGCGTATCCTTTACAATGGTCTCCAGGAAGAGATGTATACGCACTGGCACAAAAAATGCCATTGTTCGTTCTAGACAGAACACGGTGATATGCCTTATGTCATCACTTGCGATTGTTATTGTCAATTATAATACACGAGAACTGCTACGTGATTGCCTCACATCGATCTTTGCGGTTACAACTCGACATCGTGTTGATGTCTGGGTGGTTGATAACGCCTCGTCTGACGGCAGTGTTGCTATGGTACAGCGCACGTTTCCGATGGTCCATCTCATTGCTAACACTCATAATGGTGGTTACGCATATGCAAATAATTTGGCGTTGCGAGAAATCCTAGCGCTACCGAAGCTCGATCCTGAAAGACAGGAGATGGCTTCAGACATCGCATATCTACCTGACTATGTAATGCTGCTCAACAGCGACACTGTAGTTCCAGACCAAACTCTGGATGGATTGATTCGCTACATTGAAGCTTACCCAGATGTTGGTGCTGTAGGTCCAAAATTGCTACTCGCAGACGGAACACTCGATTTGGCCTGTCGTCGAGCATTTCCGACACCAACCACCTTTATCTATCATGCAATAGGTCTCTCACGGTTGTTTCCACGGAGCCCACGGTTTGCCCGGTATAATATGACCTATCTCGACCCTGATATTGAGGTCGATGTGGATGCATTGGTCGGAGCGTGTATGCTATTGCGAAGTTCGGTAATCCAAGAAGTAGGGCTGCTCGACGAAGAATTTTTTATGTATGGTGAAGATTTAGACTGGTCATATCGTATTAAACAATATGGATGGCGCATTAAGTATACACCACATGTTATCGTGCATCATTACAAACGTGCGTCAAGTAGTCAACGACCATTTGCATCGATCAGACATTTTTATCACGCAATGCGGGTCTTTCATCGTAAGCATTACGCAGCAACAGCACCAACACTGTTCAATATTATGATCGAAGCCGGTATCACGCTCAAGGAGGCATGGAGCCTTGGCCGTAATTTCCTCCGCCCCGCAGCCGCGCGCCGGGTCGGATAAGGTTCGCAACAAATCAACACAGCTCTATCGTGTCTTACTGCCACTCATCCTGGTTTGTTGTGATGTGCTGGCCATGAACGGTGTGTTAATAGCATCATACTACTACCTGTGGAACGATACACTCGCACTTTCAGATCCACTCTATCAACGATCATTGTTATGGTTTGTGGTATTGCTCAACGTTTCATTTATGGTAAGTTTTTTTTCCACTGGACTGTATACATTGCAGCGGGGTTCTTCCCGTGTAGATGAAGCATTCAAAGTATTTATTGCCATTTCGCTTGGTATTGTTGCCAGTATCGTCATCAATGCGCTGTTGCCTCAGTTTGAGCTACAAACGATACCGGTGAATGAGCAAATCCAGGTTATCACTTGGATCATGGCCATCGGTGCCACATTATTCATGCGGATGGGCTACCACGAAATTCTGGTTGCATTGCGGAAACGAGGGTTCGATACACGACGTGTGTTGATTGTGGGAGCACGTGATCCAGGGCAGGTTGTATACAACATCATCCGTCGTGCACCAGGCCTGGGATACCGGGTACAGGGATTTATCTCTCGAAATGTCCCCGTCGGCACTATGATTGATGGTGTGCCAGTACTGGGGCATACTACCTCACTTGGTCGTGTAATTCGTGCAACACAGGCTGACCAGATCATTATCGCAGTCTCAGGACGCACATCACATGAGGTGCTTGATATTGTAGCCTTGGCCGAAGATGAGTCGGTAGAGATCAAACTTTATCCAGATACGTTTCAACTTATTACGAACAATGATGTCTCGGTGGGTGATGTAACAGGTCTGCCCTTGCTGGGGATTAAAAATGTTGCTTTGGATAACCCCCTGAACAGAGCGCTGAAACGAGCACTCGATATTGTGGTGTCATTACTCATCTTGACGTTCTTCTCGCCTATCATGTTATTAATTGGCGTTCTTATTCGTCTCGAGTCCCCAGGGCCGGTCTTCTTTGTGCAGCCACGTGTCGGTCTTGATGGAAGACCATTTCCGTTGCTCAAATTTCGTGGTATGCGTCAAGACGCTCCACAGATAGCTGCCTGGACAACAAAAGATGATCCGCGGGTCACACGGCTGGGGGCCTTCCTGCGGCGCTATTCGTTGGATGAACTCCCTCAATTTATCAACGTGCTCCGTGGTGAAATGAGTGTTGTCGGGCCACGACCTGAACAAGAGATATGGGTTGAACGATTCAGCCAGCGTATTCCCCGATATATGCGTCGACACAAACAAAAAGCGGGCATTACTGGCTGGGCACAGATCAATGGCTTGCGTGGAGATACCAGTATCGAAGAGCGAACACGCTATGATCTCTACTACGTTGAAAACTGGTCACTCCTGTTTGATATTAAAATCATCATTAAAACAATTGTTGAGATTCTTTCGGGCAAACTGAAGGGATATTAAGCTATAATAGAGCATGCGCAACGGATCATTATTTCGAGAGGGGGCCTATGGCCGACATATCTAAACTCACTATTGCAGAAGCTCGCACATTGCTGGATCGCGGTGAAACAACATCCGTCGAACTGACACAAGCATATCTTGATCATATCGCTGCTATCGAAGATACGGTACATGCCTTCCTGAAGGTTGACGCTGAACGTGCGCTTGCGCAGGCACGGGCTGCCGATGACCGGCTGCAACAAACCCCGTCAACTGATGACGCTGACAGGCTTCTGTTAGGCATTCCCTTAGCAATAAAAGATATCATTTCGGTGAAAGATGTGACCACCACATGTGCGTCCAAAATACTCGAACGATATGTACCGCCCTTTGACGCCACAGCAATAGCACGACTGAAATCAGCGGGAGCGGTGCTCCTTGGCAAACTAAACTGTGACGAATTCGGCATGGGTTCTTCAACCGAGAACAGTGGCTTCATTACCACACGCAATCCCTGGGACACTGCTCGTGTGCCAGGCGGCTCAAGCGGTGGTTCATCTGCTGCCATTGCTGCCGGTGAGGCCCTAGGGACCCTCGGAACTGACACAGGTGGATCGATTCGTCAACCAGCTTCGATGTGTGGTGTAACGGGTCTCAAACCCACTTATGGGCGTATTTCACGGTATGGCCTAGTTGCGTTTGCTTCATCTCTCGATCAGATCGGCCCGCTGGCATGGACCGCACATGATTGCGCCATGATGCTGAACGTTATGGCCGGTGTTGATCCCAACGATGCCACCTCAGCCCCTGAGCCAGTTCCTGATTATACGGCGACCCTAACCGGTGATATACGCGGGCTGAGGGTCGGAGTACCACAAGAATTTTTCGTCGACGGTATGCAACCTGGTGTTAAGACAGCTATCCAAACAGCGATTGATGTCCTACATGACCAAGGCGCCGAAGTAGTGGAAATATCGCTACCACATACGAAATACGCCGTGCCTGTCTATTATATTGTTGCACCCGCCGAAGCCAGCGCTAATCTCGCACGCTACGATGGTGTTCGTTATGGCTCACGCATCGAACAAGATGGTGCAAACTACTGGGACACGCTCGAAAAAACACGTGGTGCAGGCTTTGGTGAAGAAGTACGCCGACGTATTATGCTTGGCACCTACTCACTCTCTGCTGGGTACTACGATGCCTACTATCGACGGGCGCAGCAAGTCCGAACACTGATTCGTCAAGACTACCAACAAGCCTTTGAGCAAGTTGACATCATTGCTGCACCTACAGCCCCTGCCGTGGCCTTTCGAATCGGCGAAAAAATCGATGATCCGTTGGCGATGTATCTTGGAGATGCCTTTACTATCCCAGTCAGCTTGGCTGGTGTACCTGGATTGACAGTACCATGTGGTTTCAGTGAGGATTTGCCGGTAGGACTACAGCTTATTGGCAAACCTTTTGATGAAGCAACGCTTCTCCGGGTAGGCGATGCGTATCAACGAGTGACGGATTGGCATACGTATCGGCCAAACCTGGCAACCTAGCCACACAATGAGATTACAATAATCTGGGAGATTTTGACAATCTCCCAGATCGTGCAAGTAGTACTTATTTGGTACGTAGCTCTATTCCCAATTGGTTTTCGGCCTCACGTAACTCTTCCATCGGCACACCAGACTTGCGACTAAACTCTTGCAGGATACTGTCCAACTGTCGCCCTTTTGTTTGGATTGATACAGTTTCAGGATTATCTACTGCATCACCTATATTGACAAAAAGTACCAACACACCCAGAGCTACAAGAATCTCGCTTGAGGCAAAGTTGCAATGACCATACCGATCAGGCGTGCCCTGAACGAAGGTGAATGAAGAACCTACTTTTTGGCTATACAGTTCGTGATGCCAAATCGGAATAATCTCATCACCAGTTGTGTGCAACATATACATCGGTTTGGTTATCTGCCCGGTCGTCTCATACCGTTGGACTTCTGCAAGAGCCGCTGGGTCAGCAGCAATACGTGGGACGCTTTGATTCAACAACTCATCATTGCTGGAGCCTTCGTACTGGCGGCCAATATTATCATATGGGTTACCATTGAGCTTTTCTACTGCGTCATTCGTGGTAAACGCGTTATACCACAACAACTGAAGCACCGTTTGCTCTATGGTGGATCGATCGTTAGGATCAATCGCCGCACCTGACACACGGATCAATTGGTCAATAGAGTCAGGATTGTCGGCAATGATCTGCTGGATGAGCGGAATATACACTGTTTCCCAGTTGTCAATCAATTCCGATGGTACCGCAGTTGGCCCACCCGGCAGCACATCAGGGAAGAAATAGTCAAAGAGCAGCCGAAAGTCACCAATATAGTTGAGTTGGCGTTGAAAATCTCCGACAGGACCACATAATGGTAATCCAGCACTAAATAATTCTGGGGATTGTTCCATCAAGAGAGTCGTAATGATCCCTCCTTCTGATGCACCCGTCATATAGACACGACGTGGCTCTTGGCCGGCAACCTCAGGAAAGAAGTTTACCAGATCGCGAATATCATCAGATCCCTCAAGAATAGCAAGCCCGTTTTGACGATAGCTGGTTGTGGCAAAAGCAAACCCTAAATCTTGTACCAAATCAGGAATAAAAGTTCCGTCAGGAAGCTCAAGATTATAAAAGTCCAGTGGTGCATTGAATGGAACATACCCATGGGCAAAAACAATCACATCTTGATTCCAACTATTCTCAGGGATACAGATAAGCCACAGTGCCCCCGTCGAAAACTCGCCTTCTTGACACACGTCATCCTCTACCTGCTCTACTTGCTCTACTTGAGCAAGCACGGATGGTCCGATAAGGCTCGCCCCCAATATCATAACCAAGACCAACAACATCCGCCATAGCGTCCGCATATACAATCCTCCTTCATGTATAAGTATTAAAACATGGCCAACCCATATACTATGAGTCCATTATATATGAATTTCATATATTATCTATATCAAAGTATCAAATTTTATAACCTAAAACAAAATAATTGTATAAATCAAACAAGGTAATATTATACAAAGTTAACAGATTTGACACATACGGCTCACGACACAGCAAAATATCTAAGCCTCTGTTCGTTATACCACCAACTTGTGCTCAGCACATCAGGATTATCGCCAGATGACTTATGGTATTTCAGCCACTATTTCGCTGGCCAAATATTTCTTGCAGCCGTCTTTATACGTGTTATGCACATTCTACTTTCAAGGGAGGTACGGGGAGTTACTACGCTGAACAATCACTGTTCGTCATCTCTACACCTCATTCCATATCTGAAATACTATATGCTCCTGAGCATGTTTATCAGATATGAGAAAAGGGGCTTAAGTGTTAGTTCAATTGATACATCAAAAATGAGGCTGAACCTGCAACAAGTCAAACATATATTTGGCAAGGTGCAGGTTCAGATCAAAGTATTTCTCACAAAAAATTATCGAGGAGGATGTGTTATCACCGAAAACAAGACATTGGATACACATAACAATGCAACATTGTAGGCCATGGCATGGAGGAAAACCTACTTTTGTCGCTCATCGAGTCGTTCTTTGAGCCAGGTAGTCATATCCTGAAGACAGGGCATATTGATTTCGTGGCCCATCGGATATTCGTGATAGACGAGATTGACTGGCAACCGCTGCAATAGATCACGGCTGGCTCGACCGTGCGAAATCGGCAACACCTCATCGACCGTGCCGTGCGTAACCAAAAACGGTTTATCTGCCAGTTGCTCTGCGGGAGCGATAGGCAAGAGATCCTGTGACGGAATACTTCCACTCATCAACACCACACCAGTCACCAGATGTGGCTTGGTCAACGCAATGCCCGAACTAATCATTGCGCCCTGGCTAAACCCCAGCAAAAAGATCCGCGACTCATCAACTTGATACGCATCGATGGCTTCCTGAATAAAAGTAGTAACTCGTGCAAAACTGCTGCCGACCTGCACAGGATCAAACGTGATGCCATTTGGGGTAATTCCCAACTCAAACCAGGCATAGCCCCCCGGCATCAACATCAGTGGTGCACGAATGCTTACGACAAGAAAGCGCTCATCCAGATAGGGAGATAATCCAAACAGATCCTGTTCATTGCTTCCATAGCCGTGCAGCAATATCAACAACGGGGGCTTTGCTTCCTGAGTCGTCGGCTTACGAATAAGATGGACAAGGGACAGAGATTGTGCTTCCATCGTTAATAATTACCTGTGTTATAGCTGATTATCCCAATACGATGCCGCTACGAGGCGGCAGGCTCAATGTGATTTGATCTGACTGCAAACTATACGTTCCTACACCAAAAAGAGTTTCGAGGTTAGTTGATGGATCAATCAACCCATCAGTTGCCATCGTTATATTCCGATCTTCTTCAGCAACATTGACGGCCACCAAAAGGGTTTCATCAGCACCCGTCCGTGCACATGCATACACCGCATCATCAGCATACAGGCTGCGATACACGCCCGTACGGAGGACCGGATGTGCGTGGCGGAGCGCAATCAGTTCTTTGTGGTATCTCAGCACATTGGTGTCCCAGGTTTCTGGTTGATCCCAGGGGATAGTACGACGGCAATCGGGATCTTGCCCGCCCGGCAGCCCGATCTCATCACCATAGAAGATCGACGGCGCACCAGGATACGTCATCAGGAGAAGTGTTGACAACGCCACACTTGCCTTGTCGCCAGAAGCAATATTCAATAAGCGTGAGGTATCGTGGCTATCGAGGAGGTTGAGTTGAGTCAGGGTGATGTCCCAGTCATAGAGCTGTAACAACGAGTCAATTCGCTCGGCATAGGCTCGCGCATCAATTGCAGGAATCGGGTCGTAGCTACGATCTTCGACCAAATCCCGCACGACACGCGCCCCTGCGGTAAAGGCAATCACCGCACTGGTGAAGAGATAGTTCATCACACCATCAAACTGGTCACCCTGGAGCCATTGGCGTGCGTCCCGCCATACTTCGCCCACGATATATGCCTCAGGGTTGATGGCCTTGACTCGCTGGCGAAACTCGGTCCAGAATCCCTCAGTCGTAATCTCAAACGGCACATCGAGCCGCCAGCCATCGATCCCCTGCTCGATCCAATACTCAGCCACTTGCATGATAAACTCACGCACCTGGGGATTATCTGTATTGAACTTTGGCAGCGCTCGATTCCCCACCCAACTGACGTAATTGGCTGGTTTGTCACCATCATACGCGCTCAGTGGCCAACCCTCGACGAAAAACCAATCGAGCCATGGCGAATGTGGGCCGTTTTCGAGAATATCGTTGAACTGAAAAAAGCCCCGACTTGAATGATTGAAGACACCATCTAGTACAACCTTGATATCTCGTTTATGGGCTTCGGTCAGCAATGTTTGCAAGGCGGCATTGCCACCCAAAAGCGGATCGACCTGGTAGTAGTCGTGGGTGTGATAACGATGATTCGAGGCTGATTGGAAGATCGGCGTAAAATAGATCGCTGTCGCGCCAAGCTGCTGAATGTGATCGAGGTGCTCGACGACGCCTAGCAGATCGCCGCCTTTGTAGCCTTCGGTAGTAGGTGGGCTGTCCCATGGTTCTAAGTTGTTTGGCTTGATCAGCGACTGACTTTGGGCAAAACGATCAGGAAAAATCTGGTAGAAAACGGCATGTTTCACCCAATCGGGTGTATTGATATCGGTCACGGTATCCTTTCCTTTACCTCAAAACCACTACTATGTTATTCTTGATAATCCATGCCGACTATCACCACAATATCAACACCATTGGTCTGCGGCGGGGCATCAACATCCGATGCCATCTTGATATTGCTTCTGTCAACATCAAGGAGTTCACCGATTTGTCGACGTGCATCAGGTCGGTTCGTATAGTCTATAACAGTGGTCTGTTCATATATTTGCGGTGCATTATTTGCATCGGTCATGGCGAAACCCTCAGAACGCAACATCTCCGTAACACGACCGGCCACACCGTCAACAGCGGCACCATTGAGCACCTGTACTTGGGCAGTACTTGGTGTCGACTGTGGCCCCTGCTGCCAACGTGCTACGAGTGCGCGTATGTCAGCCGGATCCCAATAAATATCAGAGCCATACTCGCCACGCATCGCAACTTCATCGGGATTAATACTGGTCTGTGTAATGCGCTCTGTATCCAGGCCACCAGCAAATGTCGCCAACCCATTAATCACTCCAAGGTCACGAATAGGCAGCGTTGTGCGTATATTCTGTGCAATGACATCGCCCCACTCCGGCAATGCCGTCATGTTCTCGAGCATACCACGTGTACGCACCTGATCGAACGCCGCACGTAATACCTGTTGTTGCCGTTTACTTCGCTCAAAATCATTGCTGCTATGACGCGACCGTGCATACACAAGGGCAGTACGGCCATCCATCACCTGAAGCCCTGCTGGAATATAAATACGCTCAACGCCATACCCTTCATCGGTCGGAAATTCAGCATCAAGGAGGGGTTTTGGCACATCGATAGTAATGCCACCTAACGCATCCACAAGTTGCACAAATCCCTGAAAGTCAACCTGCGCGGTGTAATCAACTCGTACATCAAGAAATTGCTCGACCGTCTCGGCAACAAGCGCACCACCAGCAGCATCTGGCTCAGTACCCTCACCATAGATTGTTGCAGCATTCGCATAACCATATGAGTAAGCAGTGTTGATCTTGGCTTCGCCAAGATTGGGAATAGTAACCACTGAGTCACGAGGAATTGAAAGCATCGATGCCCACCTTTCCTCCGGGTGCAGTCGTACCAGAATGAGCGTATCGCCACGTATACCTTCATCAGGATTGGCACGCTTATCAACTCCAATAAGTAAGATGTTTACGGGATCTTCAAGCGACTCAAGCGGTGGTGCAGGTGTCGCAACTGGAATGCCCTCACCGCGTTCCTGTGCAGCAGCACTGGACTGAAACCGTGGATCGACTTGTTGGACTGGCTCCAATGTCTGGTCGGTAAATCGATACGCTGCGATAACCAGAAACAGAATCAGGACACCTAGTATTCCCAGAATGCCAAGTGGAATCCGCCACTTGGGCAGACTGGAGAAGCGGTTCCGTATCGAGGGGCGATTCTTTTGGCGGGCTGCGCGACGGGCCTCAACACGTTCCCGTGCGGTTTGCTTTGGAGGAAGAGAGTTACGATCAGATGTTGACACAGGCTCTCCCTTTTCCAATCAGGTACATAAGCTTTATTGAGCGATTATACCAGCCTACCGTGTGTCAGGCAAGGAGGTTCACCTAGTACTTGACAATCTTGCGTCATTCTATTATCATTTTAATAACAACATAGATATTGCAACTCTTATCCAGAGAGGTGGAGGGACCGGCCCGATGAAACCTCGGCAACCTCTATGACACATGTCACAGAAGGTGCCAATTCCGGCAGAAACAGTCTGGAAGATGGGAGGCACACGTCGAGCCGACGTACGCCCCTTCCTGATGGAAGGGTTTTTTATTAAAAAATGTGCACTCTCATCGCAATGATGAGAGTTTTTTATTACCTTAAAGGAGGTTCCAGTGGCAGATGAGGTAACATTTACAGGATTTGAAACATTAGCACTCCATGGTGGGCAACAACCTGACTCCGCAACTGGCGCACGTGCAGTTCCTATCTATGCAACGACATCATTTCAATTTCAGGATACTGACCACGCCGCTCGTCTTTTTAACCTGGAAGAGTTCGGCAATATTTATACACGCATCATGAACCCGACAACGGATGTCTTTGAGCAGCGCATTGCCGCGCTCGAAGGCGGTGTTGGTGCACTAGGTCTGTCGTCTGGGCAGGCTGCTGAAACATTGGGTATTCTGGCATTGGCCGGAGCGGGAGATAATATTATTTCCTCGACCGATCTTTATGGAGGCACATACAACCTCTTTCGGCATACGCTCCCACGACTCGGTGTCACAACACGTTTTGTCGATGCTCGTGATTTTGATGGCTTTCACAAGGCCATTGATGATCGCACCAAAGCAGTATTCCTCGAACTGATTGGAAACCCACGACTCGATGTGATTAACCTTGAACGCGTTGCAGGCATTGCCCACGAACACGGCGTTCCAGTCATTGTTGATGCGACGACAGCCACACCATATCTCTGCCGCCCATTCGACTGGGGTGCGGACATCGTGTTGCATTCGGCCACCAAGTTTATTGGTGGCCACGGTACCAGTATCGGTGGTGTGCTGGTAGATAGCGGTAAATTCGATTGGACCAATGGACGGTTCCCGGAATTTACCGAACCAGATCCCTCCTACCATGGCATTGTCTACACACAAGCCTTTGGACCACTGGCCTATATCATCAAGGTTCGTGTGCAACTTCTCCGTGATATTGGTGCGGCGCTCAGCCCGTTCAACGCCTTCCTCTTCCTGCAAGGGCTCGAAACGCTCCCATTGCGAATGGAACGACATAGTCAGAATGCTCTTGCCGTAGCCAAACATCTTCAGGAGCATTCAAAGGTTGCTTGGGTCAACTATCCTGGTCTCCCAGAGCATCCGACCTATGAGTTAGCACAGAAGTACATGCCTAAAGGACAGAGTGGCATTGTTGGCTTTGGGATCGAGGGCGGACGTGCTGCCGGTAAGAAGTTTATCGAGAGTCTCACCTTATTCTCACACCTTGCCAATATCGGGGATGCGAAGAGCCTGGCCATCCATCCCGCTACAACAACCCATAGCCAACTAACCCCGGAAGAACAAGGATTAACTGGTGTTACCGATGACTATATTCGCCTTTCGGTCGGTCTGGAAACTATCGATGATATTCTGGCCGATCTTGATCAGGCACTTGCCAAAGTATAGGGGGACTTGGTGTGGGGATGGTCAGTACATCCCTACACCAGCCACTGAGGTATTATGACAACTGCACTTGCACAAGCTATTAAGACAGACGTAGGACTAGTTGAGCGACGGTATGCGACATGGACAGCGCCGCTTCAACTCGATAGCGGGGCAACCCTTGCTCCAGTTACTCTCGCCTACGAAACATATGGCACCCTCAATGCCGCCCGTGACAATGCTATTCTCATTACACATGCGCTCTCAGGGGATGCCCACGCTGCCGGTCAGCATACATTGCAGGATCGCAAAGCTGGTTGGTGGGACACCTTAATCGGGCCAGGTCAACCATTCGATACCAACCGCTACTTTATCATCTGCTCAAATGTCATTGGTGGATGTCAGGGGAGTACCGGGCCATCGAGCACCAATCCAGCCACAAACCGGCCATATGGTGCACGGTTTCCTGTCATCACCATCGCCGATATGGTGCGGGCCCAAACACGGCTGCTCGACTACCTGGGCATTCAGCAACTCCACGCCGTCGCTGGTGGATCAATGGGCGGCTTCCAGGCACTGGAGTGGGCAACAGCACATCCCAAACGGGTGCGTCGGGCTATTATTATTGCCTCCAGTGCACGCTCTACGCCACAAACCATTGCCTGGAATAGTATTGGTCGTCACGCTATCATGCAGGACCCACGCTGGCAGGAAGGCGACTACTACGCCACAGAACCACCTATTGATGGGCTGGCGGTGGCACGTATGGTAGGGCATGTGACGTATCTGAGTGAGCCATCTTTTGAAGCCAAATTTGGGCGCGACTATCAGTGGAGCGATGGTCCAGGGTATATGTTGAAGCCAGAGTTTGCCGTCGAAAGTTATCTTGAGTATCAAGGCTCCACATTTAACGAACGCTTTGATGCCAACACCTTCTTGTATATCACCAAAGCGATGGACTATTGGGATCTCCCTGCACGCTATGGTTCGCTTGAGGCTGCCTTTGAGCGAAGTGAAGCTTCGTTCCTCCTGCTATCATTCACAAGCGACTGGCTCTACCCAACCGCTGAGTCGCGCCTGATCGTCGATGCGCTACGCCATGTTGATCGGCCAGTGCAACATCACGACATCAAATCTGACGCAGGGCACGATGCTTTTCTGGTAGATGTGGCACCACAGAGCCCGATCATCCAGAAATTTCTTGACCAAAAAGTATGAGTTTACACGCGAAAGGTGCACGCATCATCTGCATGCACCTTCTGCCAAAAAAGAGTGCTCCAAGATTCCTATCGCATCTTGCTACATGTAATACACTGAACTTACTCTACGGTCTCCTGAGCGTCGCCCGGCGCTCAATCCTGTTCGATTGTGCCAGCTTTTACGTTCAGACCTTGCTCTCAGTTATGGCTACTACTCTTGTTTTCCATAGCTAGAGCTTTTCCGCAAAGAACCTCACCTGAACTCACACAGCATCCCGCTACTCATCAGTAGCCAAGCGCTTGCCTGTCGGTCTCCTCGGTTGCAAAGATACACCTTGTCACCGTTTCCCCCGACTTACGTTCGTCCCCAGACAATCCCACCATACAAAGGGGTACGTCGCTTGCTTCTAGAGGTCGTCATTCAGTTGTGTATGTACCAGTGTTCTGCGATGTCGTCTTGGAGCTTCGTGAATATCATAGCAGCGACGAGGTAGCTCGTCAACGAATCTATCGTAGATTAACGATGAGGTATGAAAATTCTGTCATATTCTCTATGTTTAGGACAACAGAATGCCATATCACATCCTAGAAGTCCTACCCGATTGGTAATCTTTTGTAAGTTTAGCGCCTCAGAACCTGTCCGGCAACCGCACGTCCCGAGAGCAACACCAGTGGAATGCCACCACCTGGATGGGTTCCACCACCGACAAAGTACAGCTGCTTGATATCGCGTGCACGCAGTGGCGGACGCAGAAAGGCCGACCATGGATTGTTCGAAGCCAACCCATAGATCGCACCGCCCGGCGCATTGTACAGCGACTCAATGTCCGCAGGAGTCATGATATGTTCATACACAATATGCTGGCTCAGACCTGCTATCCCCATGCGCTCCAGGCGCGCAATGACCAGATTGCGATACCCCTCAGCCTCGTGCTGCCAGTTGACGTGACCATTCGTCGTCGGTGCATTGACCAGCACAAACAGGTTCATGTGTCCCGGCGGTGCGTGCTCTGGATCACTAACAGAACTGGCACAGATATAAACGGTCGGATCTGCCGGCGGGATGCCTTTATCAAAAAAAGCGGCAAACTCACCTGGATAGTCATGTGAAAAGAAAATGTTATGGTGAGCGATATGCTCGTAGGTACGATCAACACCAAGCAATAGCACAAAACCACTGCACGACAACTCGGGTCGTAGCAGCTGAGTTGCACGTTTTTTGGGTGGGAGCAAATGTTGATAGGCATAGTGTGGATCGACGTTGACAACGACCTGATCCGCTGCAATCCGCTCCTCGTCAGCAACCACCACACCCCGAGCGCTACCCTGCTCAACATCAATACGAGTCACGGGTGCTTCGGTACGAATAGCGACACCAAGCTCCTGTGCCAGACGGGTCAAAGCCTCAACCAGGACATAGATACCACCTTTGATGTACCAACCACCTTCGGCAAACTCCACATACGGAATGATATTGAACGTGGCTGGGGCGCGGTAGGGTGATGAGCCATTGTACGTGGTGTATCGGTTAAAAACCTG
>JBCDFA010000130.1:0-18088 GCA_039178835.1 Chloroflexota bacterium | reverse complement strand
ACGCTCTCCAATCCAACCGGCACGACGACTTTCGATGGTGGTGACACCGTTGTCTATGACATTGTCGTCTCCAATACATCTGGTACGAATGTCACTGATGCCTTTGACCTGAACATCACCGATGCGCTCAACGCCAATCTCTCACTTGATAATGTGCAGTTGGTTGGCACGATCACCGGCACTCCAACCGACAACAGCACAGGTACCACGGTTGATGTCGATATCGACCAACTCGCGCCTGGCGAAAGTCTGACTATTCGGTTAACCACTACAGTTCAAGCAACGGTTATCGATGGGCAGACTATCGACAATACGGCTAACCTGACCTACACCTCACTCCCTGGCACACAGGGGACCGGCAACGCCACACCAGGTGCCTCCGGCGATACAGACGGCGAACGAAACGGTGATGGTGGTACCAACGATTATGCTGACAGTGATGCCGCAAGTTTTACTGTTGGTGCAACCTACAATGCTGAGAAGAGCATCATTTCTACCTCGGAGAACCACACTGATGACAGTAGTCTGCCCAACACAGGCGCAACTAATGTCCCTGTTAGTGTGGGAGAACTTGTTCGCTACCAACTCGAGACCCAGATAGCCGAAGGAACAATGGTTGACTTCACGCTTACCGATCAACTGCCAATTGATGGTGGTACTGCCGTCGTTGTGCCACTCCTCGATGAAAATTTTGAGGTGACGGTATCGGGGGCACAGTCCGGGACCTTCACCTCAGCCACTTACGGCACCTCGCTTGAAGCAGCGAATGGCGGTACCGTTGACCTGTTTGATAATGCTGGCACTCCACAGTTCGCAGGTTTAGTTACCTATACCAGTGCTACTAACAATTTACAGTTAAACTTCGGTAACCTCACGAACAGTGATGGCGATAGCGGAACAGAGTCACTTGTGGTGCGATTTAATGCACTGGTTGTTAATGTGAGTGAGGTTAATAGCGGAGAAACATATACCAATAATTACACAGTTCTCAGTGATGACTTTGGCGGGACAACGCAAACCCGCGATACGTCTGGCACAATTGGAGTGATTGTACAAGAGCCAAATGTCTCGGTCACCAAGACCGTGAACCAGACGCTCTCCAATCCAACCAGCACCACCACTTTCGACGGTGGCGATACCGTTGTCTATGACATTGTCGTCTCCAACACATCTGGTACGAATGTCACTGATGCCTTTGACCTGAACATCACCGATGCGCTCAACGCCAACCTTTCGCTTGATAGTGTTCAGTTTGTCGGCACCATCACCGGCACACCGACTGACAACAGCACGACTGGGGCAGGTGGCACAGTCAATGTTGACATCGACCAACTCGCGTCAGGCGAAAGTCTCACCATCCGCCTGACGACAACCGTACAAAACTCCGTCGCATTGGGGCAAGTCATCAACAATACCGCTGACCTGACCCACACCTCACTCCCTGGTACCCAGGGGACCGGCAACGCCACGCCCGGTACCTCCGGCAATGCGGATGGCGAGCGCAATGGTGATGGCGGCACGAACGATTACGCCGACAATGACAATGACACCTTCACCGTTGGTGGCAACGTCAATGCCACCAAATCAATTGATGGCACCTCTGAAACTCACACTGCTGACACCGCTGCTGATACTACTGGTGATCCGCGTCCGGTCGCTGTGGGCGAGATTATCACCTACCGATTGGTCACAGAGTTGCCGGAAGTGACATCGCCCGATATTGTGGTAACTGATACGCTTGCAGCCAACATTGAATATGTGACAGGTAGTGGGCGAGTCTCGTACAGCGCTGACAGTGCTGTCACAGGTAGCGGAAACTATGGCAACAACGAAACTGAACCGGCCACTGTCATCACCCCAACATTCGATAATGGCTCTCGTGAACTGGTTTTCGATATAGGTGAGTTCGTCAACAATGACAACGATGGAAATGCTGAACAGCTTATCATCGAGTTTGAGGCACTAGTCGTTGACGATGCGGCGAACACACCCAGCGCACAATGGTACAATGAATACACCATCGATCTCAACAACGACTCTACCGTTGAAGACACTTCCAATCAAGTTTTTGCACAGATCGTGCAGCCAGAACTGACGTTGACGAAAACCCGCACCGATACAGGGCTGGTTCAGATAGGTGATACTGTCGATTTCGAACTCACCCTGACCCACAGTGTGAATAGTACCAGTGATGCCTTCAATATGGTTATTACCGATACACTCCCCACAACAGGCATGAGCCTCAACAGCGTAACCGGGGGAAACTGTAGTGGTGTGACGTCTGGTTCTGGTACGGGCATCATCACCTTCTCTGTACCAGGTCTGGCACTCACTGAAACCAGTTGTACTGTTCAATACTCCATGGTGGTAGGCAATGATGTTGAGCCCGACATGACCTACACGAATACGGCTGTTGCTACCTACGAGACTATTGATGGTAGCGACCAACGCACTCTCACAACTAATTCAGACAACGCCAACTTCACCACGTTGGCGAACGACCTTGCTATCAGCAAGTCCGTAACACCGGACAATGTTGAACCAGGTGGGACGATTACCTACACTATCGAGTTTAGTCATACTGGCTTTACCGCCAACAACATTGTACTTACCGACACGCTACCTGCCGAAGTCACTGTTCAAAACACAGATAGTAGTGGTGATGTAGTAGTAAATAATACAGTTAGTAACACAACCACCGAAGTATTTGAAATTGCCCAGATGACGAATGGACAGACTGGTATCATCACCCTCACGGCGCAATTGGATAACAACTTGAGTGCAGGGACATTCTTCACGAATGATGTTGACGTCACCTCTACCGAAGCAGACGCTAACACGGCCAACAACAGTGCTTCTGACACAGGTGTGACGGTGAGCAACGTTGCGCCGGTACTTGCACCGATCGGCAACCAGACCATCGCTGAAACCAATACGCTCACATTCACGGCCAGTGCTACCGATAACAATGGCGATACGCTCACCTATGGCCTCAGTGGTGAACCCAGCGGGGCAAACATTGATAGTGGCAGTGGCCTCTTTAGCTGGACACCGACAAATGCTCAGGGCCCAGGTATCTACACCTTCACGGTTATTGTGAGCGACACCGCACCGCTGACCGATAGCGAAGAAATCGTTGTGACAGTGACCGATCTGGATATCGACTATAGTGTCGATGTTGATCCGACAAGCCTGATCGAAGGCAACACTGGAACCCAGCCCTTCACCTTCACCATTACACGCAGCGGGGCGATAAATTTTGCAAGCCAGGTAGATTACAGCTTTGGGGGTACCAGCACGTCAGTCGAAGACTATACTGCTCCAACAGGCCCGGTGAGCTTTACATCAGGAGAGATTAGCCAGACCGTTACAGCCAATGTTCTGGGAGATTGGATTGTTGAGCCGGACGAAACGCTCAGCCTTACACTTTTCGATGGGACTGCTCCATCTGGTGGATTAGTCAGCTATACCACGCAAGCTATTACCAGCACGATTGTGAATGATGATAGCGCTGGCATTAATGTCATCAGCGACACAATGCCACTAACCATTACTGAGCCAGCCGAAACGACAACCTTTACGCTTACTTTAACCAGCCAGCCGACCGCAACGGTTTCAATTGACATAACTAATGCCGATCCCAGCAAGTGTACGGTATCTACTTCCTCTGTAGAGTTGGATAGTAGTAATTGGCAGACGGGTGTGGAAGTCAGTGTGACAGCAGAGGACGACGACCTTACGGATGGCACCCAATCCTGCGCCATCACTACTGCTCCAGCTACCAGCAGCGACTCTAATTACGATGGGCTTGATCCGGAAGATGTAGCGGTGAATGTGCTAGATGATGATACACCGGGCGTACGTGTTTCTCCAGTCAGTGGTGACACAAGCGAGGCTGGAGATACAGCTAGTTTTACAATGCAGCTACAAACCCAGCCTACCGGGCCCGTTACAATCACGCTGCAAAGTAGTGATTTGACCGAAGGACAAATTGATCTTTCGGAAGTAGTCTTTACCGATGCGACCTGGAACATCAGTCAAACAGTTGTCATTACAGGAATTGATGACCTGATGGACGATGGCGATCAGTCATACATTATCGAAACCGGCAACACACAAAGCAATGCCGCACTCTACGATAATCTGCCAGTTGATGACGTGACCGTGGTCAACTTGGATGACGATACTGCAGGTGTAGCAGTTAGCGCCGATGATCTCCTCCTGTCAGAGCCAGATGGCTCTGAGGTTATCACAATCACACTCACCAGCCAGCCAACTTCCACAGTGATCATTGATCTTACGAGCAGTGACACGTCCGTTTGTACGGTTGATCCAGCAACGATTGTGTTTGATCCTGCAGACTGGTCTGAACCAATCAGTGTCACTGTTCAGGTTGTCGATGATGATGAACCACGGGGTGAACAAAACTGTGTTATCAGTGGTGCTGTTTCTAGTGATGATAGTGTCTTCGATGCTCTACCGGACGTACAGATTGATGTCACCGTTGAGGATGACGAGTCGCCGTATGTGTATCTACCACTGATCCAATCAGTTTCGATGCCAGATCTGGTCATCACAGATCTCCAGGCTACCAGCGATAGTGTACAGGTTACGATCCGCAACGATGGCACGGCTCCTATTACGGAGGGATTCTGGGTCGACCTCTACGTTAACCCCAGCCGTATACCAGAATACAATGATCTGTGGCAGCACATCGCTGAAGCCGGCGTCGTATGGGCTATTGCGAATAACGACCTGCCAATCGAACCTGGTGAGTCACGAGTGCTGACGCTGGAGAATGCTACTCAGACATTTAACGGCCAAACCGTCAGCAGTAGCCCACCGTTTCCAACCAATGTGCCAGTCTACGCGCAGATCGACTCGGTGAGTGCAACGACTGATTTTGGTGGGGTGCAAGAGTCCGATGAGTCAAACAATATGTTTGGACCAGTTGTCTCGACCAACTCAACCACAGCTGGAAGTAGCACCTCATCGACGGGTCAACCACTGATCGATTTCCTTGGTGCTCTTCCAAAACGCTAAGGTTCACAGCCACAGACTAACTCTTCAAACATGCATGACGAGTGTAGCACTCCTTGTTTGAAGCACTACACTCGTCATAAGTCTATCTTTCTTGAAAGATGTTCTTCTTCAGGGAGCCTCTGCTTCTTAACTTGACATAAAAACAAAGCAACTAAATAGCTTTCATATACGGGGACTGTGGTATGATGGTTTGGTCGATGGTTGTAATAGGTAAAAGTCGCCCATGGTTGATATACAGGATCGCGTTGCAGGTGTGCTCTTGGGATTAGCTGCCGGAGATCGTATCGGCGGCCCAACGCGCATGGCGCTGCACCTCGCCGAAAGTCTACTGGAGTGCGCCAAGTTTGATCGTCACGACATTAGTATGCGCTACCTCACATGGTGGCAGGACGAAGGTTTCGACACCGGCCCCACAGCTAATCGTGTGTTTGAACTGGTCACGGCAGGACAATCCTTCGACGAAGCAGCCACACAGGTTCATCGCGAAACGGGTGGCCTCACTGCAGGATGCAATCCGGCACATCGTATAGTGCCGTTGGCGATGGCAAACACAATTGCAGATCACGCATTAGCGAAATACGCGAAGGAAGAGGCGGCCTTGACCCATACCCATTCCCTGGCTGGTGAGGTGGCTGCTGCCGCAGTCGTCCTGTGTCGTGCCTTGATCCGTGGTGCAGACTGGGCGAGTGTGCTTGATCAAGCGCAACGTGGGCGAGATACTGCCACCCAGACAGCCCTGCTTGTCCAGTCTGGCCCACTTCAGCCAGATGGTTTCGCACCACATGTGCTATCTGCAGCAGTCTACTTTGCCATAAGCAGTCCAGATTTTGACACAATGATTCAGCGTTCGATAGCATTTGCAGGCCCACCAAACTACTGTCCAGTACTCGCAGGAAGCCTTGGTGGTGCCCGGTGGGGTGCATCACACATCAGCGGTATGTGGCTGCGTGACGATGCATTGACAAAGCAAGTATGGCAAGCAGCCAAACCGTTAGCTGATACCTGGTAGCTTTCTCGATCCATGAGGAGGCTAAACTACCGTTTTCACTCTTTGATATATATTGTCAGCAGATTTTCCCTGAGTCCAACTACAACGATCCTCGTTATCGAATGTCAAGCCTTCTATCACTAAACATTCTATGAAAGCTTCACTGCCTGCGTGAAAACGCATCGTATTGCATCTACTTAACATGATGTTCAGTCATATCAACTATGACTGAATTGATTTGATTTCATATAAAGGCAGAAATATACTGACCCTATCTCAAGTCCAGATTCAATTAAGGAAAAGGAGGATATGGTATGACAAGCAACACTCTTCATAAACCCCCATTACATTTGGAAGAGTTTAACGGAGGCCGGGCCAACCACTATGCCAATCAGACGTTAGTGATGGGGGAACGTGATACTGTACTGATTGACGCACCATTTACGCGCAGTCAGGCGCATCGGATTGTCGCCACAATCCTGGATACAGGTCTCAATCTCACACACATCTACGTTACTCATAGTCATCCCGACCACTACTTCAGTGCACCGGTTCTACTTGAGGCCTTCCCGCATGTCGAGTTGATTGCCGTGCCAAAAGTCTGTTTGAATATCGCGATATCAATTCCCGGTAGGATCAAAGCGTGGTCGGGCATGCTCGGCGTGAATGGCCCTATCAACCCCATTGTTCCCAAACCATACATCGAATCCTTCATCGAGTTGGAAGGGCAGCAACTAGATATTCTTGGCCCCATGGCTGGTGACCATCCCGATTCGACTACCATCTATATTCCTGTCATCGACGCGATTATTACGGGTGATATCGTGCTTAACGGAACCCATTTGTTTCTGACTCATGGGAAAGAGGACTATCGCCAGAGGTGGCTGGAGTCACTGGACTATCTCATCTCGTTGAATCCTATCACTGTGATTGCCGGACACTGCACTCTTGGTCGTGATCATGACCAGCAGGCTCTCCAGTATTCGCGAGACTATCTTCTTGCCTTTGAAGAAGCCGTAGCGAAAGCAAATACATCAGACGAAGTTGTTGCTACTATGAAGAACCGCTTTCCTGACTCTACCGAACTATTGGAGGGTATCACGATCACCTTTTCTGCACGCGTTGCGCTGGGGGAAATGGAGCCGGTGCCAGAAACGTTAGGAATAGACGATTAACCAGCGCAGAACATCGTACTCGTTTTGATATGACATCTAGTCATATGTAATATAACAGACTTGATTTGAATTCAGGTATGCGCTGAAATATACTGAGTCACAGTTCATTCAGATAGTTAAGATAACGTGATATGGCAAGTAATGTACTGAACGTCAAGGGAACAAAGGTATGAAAATATTTCTTACAGGCGCAACTGGCTTTATCGGTCGAAGACTGGTGGAGCGACTTCAGGTTGAGGGGCATCAACTGATTGGACTCGCTCGAACTGAACGATCTGTGAAATTCCTTAAGGACAGAGGTGTCCAAGTCCATCAGGGGGACTTACAACAACTAGACTCACTAAAATCAGGAGCAGCAAATGCTGACGTGGTGATTCACACGGCAATGCCCAATCCTGAAGATTTTAGTGACCTATCTGAACTTGGACACATTGCTATTCAAGCACAAGCTGCGCTGATTGAAGGCTTATCTGGCAAGAACAAAATTCTTATTGCTACAAGTGGCGCAGGTCCATATGGGGATACTGGTCAGGATCTGGTAGATGAGACTTCTCCCTTTGCTACACAAGCTTCAACACAACTCTTTGGTGTAATAGAAAAACAACTGTTAAATGCATCATCAGAAGGTGTGCGAGGTATAGTGATACGTCCATCAATTGTTTATGGTCATGGTGGTAGTTATCCTGTCGTTACACTCATTCAAAGCATTCAACGACGAGGCTATGGTTATTATGTGGAGGGCATCGATTCTCATATTTCCACAGTGCACGTCGATGATCTGGTGGATTTATATCTGTTAAATCTAGAACAACAACCAGTTGGTGAGTTGTTCAATGCAGTCGGTGAGATCGTCTCTACCAGAGATCTGGTTGCCTCAGCTATGGTTGCCGCCAAAGTCAATGGCGATATGCGCCCTATTAACGTTGAAGAGGCGATGCGAACCGGATTTGTGGGACAGTATATGGCAGGCAACATGCGAGTGTCTGCAGAAAAAGCAAAACGTATGCTTGGTTGGAAGCCCAATCGCATCTCCATACTAGATGACTTGAAGGTAGGTTCCTATCAACATCTGTAAATCGTGATTTTATCTGCTGTTTCACGACGTTGAATGACTTCTGCAAGGCAGATTTGCCCTGTTTTACCCTTTGTACTGATTTCTCTAATGCAATGAGGAGTATTATATGAATGTCAAAGATGAGCAGACTCAACCGCTAATTTATGAGGATATTGCATTTCCCAAACTCCCATATCCATCGCGTTGGATCGAAGTGCAAGGATCACGAATGCACTACATGGAAACTGGTGATCCCGATGGCACACCGATTCTCTTACTGCATGGTAATCCAACCTGGTCGTATCTGTGGCGAGATGTTATTCCCCATCTTGCAAACAGTGGGCGAGTTATTGCCTTAGATCTGATTGGAATGGGGTTATCTGATAAGCCAGACATCGATTACACATTTTTTAATCATCGAGACTATGTATGGGCCTTTATTGAAGCAATGAATCTCAAAAACATGGTACTGATTATTCATGACTGGGGATCTGCCCTGGGCTTTGATTATGCTTACCATCATCAGGATAATGTGCAAGCTATTGCTTTTATGGAAGCCCACGTTGCTACCACACCCAGCTTAGACGGAGCACCTCCAGAAGCCGCTTCATTCATTCAGGCTGTACGTAGCCATCAAGGCAAAGAGATGCTACTTAATCAGAATCTCTTCATTGAAAAGCTTTTACCGAGTATGATCGTCCGCCAACTGAGCAAAGAAGAACTAGATGCGTATCGAACGCCTTTTCTTACACCATCAACACGCTTACCATTACTAACGTGGCCTCGTCAAATACCCATCGGCGGTGAACCTGCTGATGTCCATCAGATGATGGAATCTTATGTAGCTTGGTTGAGCGACACAGATATGCCCATGTTAAACGTATATGCAACACCCGGTACGTTTATGTCTGAAGCTACAGCGCTGCTCTTGCAATCGCAATACCACAACTTGGAGATCGTTGATGTTGGAGAGGGTTTGCACTTCTTTCAGGAAGATCAGCCTGATGCGGTTGGTAAATCTATCGCAGAGTGGCTGCATCGTGTTGTAATTGTCAAATAGAAACCTCAATATTTACACAGCTACCTCATCATCTTTGAAGAAGTGCTAGCAAATATAGGTCGGACGACAATGGGGGTATTAGTGAGGAAAGGGTTGTCTGAGACAGCCCTTCCTGTGTGAAACCGCAGGACATGGTGTTACTTTTGTACGAAATATACTGAATGCACATTCACACAAAATCAATCAAACCTCCATATAACCAGTAAGGATAATGTGATATGACCAACCATTCACCCATGGATATATCGAATAATCTTCCGTTACATCTAGAAGTATTTAACGGAGGGCAGGCCGACCTCTATGCAAATTAGCGGTGATGACAGGCAAGCTCAACCTCAAACCGATGAATGTGGCAGTAGGAATGAAGTTAGGTAAACTGTTCAGCTAGAACGTAGTAATGACAAATATCTAGTGATTTTCTCAAAGGGATAAACACAACCTCACAACGTTTATCCCTATTTTAGATCATTATTCTACTCAACCCGATTGTAGAAACAAAAAATGCTATACATCCTGTTTAGCACTCATTTGAAAAGTCTACAACCTACGTGTACAATCTGGTGATGAGAGCAGACCCAAAAAGCAAAGCTCGAGCTACCGGCCTCTTAAGCCATGCCTGCGAAACGACTATCTGAAACGTGATTGTGAGACGAGCAGATGAACTTAAGTCAATTGGAAGTACTTGTGGCAATCGTCGATACCGGGAGTCTCAGTGAAGCAGGAGAACAGGTCGGGCTCACGCAATCCGCAGTCAGTTATTCGCTAAGTCGTTTAGAGGCGGAATTGGGCGTGACATTACTGGAACGTGGTCGCAAAGGGGGGCAGGTCACACGAGTTGGCGCAGAGATTTTACAACACGCACGCAGTATCTTGCATCAGATCGAAGCTATTCGTCAAAAATCGGCCCGTGAACGTGGCTTACTCGTTGGCAAGCTCCGTTTTGGTTGTGTGCCAACCATTCCTCCACGTCTGCTTACCGGTATTCTGCGTGATTTTCAACAAAAATACCCGGATATTGAAACCATTCTGTTTGAAGGAAATCCTCGTGAACTACTTCATTGGTTGGAAAGTGGTGTAATCGACGTTGGTGTAGTAATACGACCTGGAAACCATGCGGTATCTGTTCCCTTTGTGCAGGCAGAAATTGTCGCTATTGTATCTGATCAACATGAACTTGCGTCTAGTGCAGAAGTTTCACTTGAAAATCTTGCACAAGAGCCGTTTATTGGTCTGAAGTCTGAATACATTGAATATGGAGTGTTACATACGCTACGGAACCAGCACCAGATGGCCTTCCCGCGTTTGCGCCACGAGGTGAGTACCCCTGCAACAATCTTCGCAATGGTGCGTGAAAATATGGGGTTTTCGCTGATATTGAAGATCCTGATCGATCCGCAGGCTAGAGGTATCACCGCATTGCCGCTTAACCCTAGATACTTTGCGGATATCTTCCTCGCCTCGAATGTCGCTTCCCCTGCTACAGAAGCTTTTCTGGAGAGTGCCTCCTCGTGGTCGAAAGCACATGGTTTTGCATCGCCCTACCCCTAATCTCCAGACATCCACAAGACAAACCTGGTATCTCGCTTGACATTTCCGAAAACATGTTCTACCTTGATAGACAAAATAGTTCTTAAAATACCCAGTTTGTGCTATGATTTCTCGATCTCACATTCCTCAACCACCATTGAACAACTACGTAGATGTGTTCTGGTTGTATGAAGATTACATCCCAGCACATGCAAAAGAGCGTGTATTGCCTACCGGTACAGTAGAGCTATCTATCAATCTGCACGATGACGCGATTCGCATCTACGATCCACAAAGCCCTGATCGTTTCCAACAATTCAGTGGGTCTGTCCTATCGGGTGCTCAGTCCGAGTTCTTGGTCATTGACACCACATGTCAGGCATCCATCATCGGTGTGCATTTCAAGCCCGGCGGTGCCTTTCCCTTTGTGGATATCCCTGTAGATGAATTAAAAAATATGACGGTGTCACTTGAGACTCTGTGGGGTCTTTCAGCCATAGAGCTTCGAGAACAACTGATGGAGGCTTCAACACCGCAAAGCAAATTCCAGGTCCTTGAGCGGTTTCTCTTGTCTCGTATGGTAGACTCTCGCTCACCACACTCCGCCGTTGCCTTTGCACTGGAAGAATTTCAACGCATACCACATTTGCATACAATGGCCGATGTGACGGAGTCACTGGGCTTTAGTTCACGCCGTTTTATTGAACTGTTTCGCCAGGAGGTCGGGTTGACTCCCAAGCGCTTCTGTCGCATTCAGCGCTTCCAGAAAGTATTACGTTGCATCGAGAATGGTGGTCAGATTGATTGGGCCGATGTTGCAGCGGCATGTGGCTACTTCGATCAAGCCCATTGTATTAACGACTTTCGTGCGTTCTCCGGTCTTAATCCTACTACCTACCTCGCTCAAAATATCAGTCATCGTAACCACGTGCCACTTTAATAGTAAGCACCCCATCTCGCATCTATCAGAAAGAATGGTATGGTTTGGTAACGCGAGAGATTGAGTAACTTGTTGAGATCTGGATCGACTGGCACGGACAGATCGCGGAATTACCGTTGGACGTAAAGAGAGTAGACAATTCTACACCGCTGAACGGGCCAAACGTAAAACTGCTGGTTGGCCACATCGGCGCTTTGTTTGTGTATTTCAGTCGATTCAGCTATCTAACCAGAGAGAAAATATTATGGCTGTACTAACAACAGATGGTCACTCATATCGTGATCTGAACAAGAATGGACGGTTGGACCCCTATGAAGATATACGCTTGCCAATTGAGGAGCGTGTCGAAGATTTGCTCAGTCAGATGACTCTCGCCGAAAAGGCCGGGGTGATGTTCCACACTTTTGTGACAGTTAATGCAGATGGTACCCTGACAGATGAACCCTTTTTCTTTAACCCATTTGGGATATCTGTTTTAGTTACTGAGCGACTGCTCAACCATTTTAATCTGTTTGAAATGCCTGATGCCCCAAAGGCCGCTCGTTGGCACAACAACCTACAACGTTTAGCTGAGGAAACACGGTTAGGTATCCCGGTGACAATCTCCTCGGATCCACGTCACGCTTTTCAACACAATCCTGGAGCAGCCCTCGTTACCGAAGCGTTTTCACAGTGGCCAGAACCAATTGGACTGGCGGCGATTGGCGACGCCGGTATTGTCGAGCAGTTTGCCGATATAGCTCGTCAAGAGTATCTGGCAGTGGGCATTCGGGTGGCGCTGCATCCAATGGCAGATATAGCAACAGAGCCACGCTGGGGACGTATCAGTGGTACATTTGGTGAGGATGCCGAACTTTCTGCACACTTAACTGCTGCATACATCCGTGGTTTTCAAGGTGCCTCGATTAGGCCAACGAGTGTGGCATGTATGACCAAGCACTTCCCAGGTGGTGGCCCACAACTGAACGGCGAAGATCCTCATTTCTCGATTGGCAAAGAGCAGGTCTATCCTGGCAACAACTTTGACTACCATCTGCGACCATTTGAAGCCGCGTTTGAGGCGGGCACTGCACAAATCATGCCCTACTATGGTGTACCGACCAACACAGCATTCGAAGAGGTTGGTTTTGGATTCAACAAGGGCATTATTACCACATTGCTCCGCGAAAAGTATGGTTTTAATGGTGTGGTATGTACAGATTGGAAGCTGTTGACTGATGTCAGCATGGGTGAGCAGGTACTGGTTGAGGCCAAGTGTTGGGGTGTTGAGGACCTGAGTGTCGAAGAGCGTGTGAAAAAGATACTCGATGCAGGTGCGGATCAACTGGGGGGCGAGGCGTGCCCCGAGGTTATTGTGAACCTCGTGGAAAGTGGGCAGATCGGTGAGCAGCGCATTGATGAGTCAGTACGTCGTATCTTACGTGACAAATTCCGGCTGGGTCTTTTTGACAATCCCTTTGTAGACGAGGCTGCTGCTACGGAGATTGCTGGCAATACAGCATTCCGTGCAGCAGGTGAAGAGGCCCAACGACGTTCGATTGTGCTGCTCAAGAACGGCGAGTCTGCCAATGGAATGACCCTGCCCCTGCGTGGACGTCCCAGGTTGTATGTGGAAAATCTGGATGTGCAAACAGCAAGTGTGTATGGCGAGGTCGTCGAGTCCATTGACGAGGCTGATATTGCTATCTTACGTCTGGTTACACCGTATGAACCACGCGAAGGAATTTTAGAAAGCCTCTTCCACTCCGGCGATCTTGACTTCAAGGGTACAGAAAAAGAGCAGCTTCTTCATATTCTGTCACGTATTCCCACCATTGTTGATATCTACCTGGAACGTCCAGCTGTCATTCCTGAGATTGCTGAACAATCGGCAGCGTTGTTAGGCAGCTTTGGGGCGAATGATACAGCACTCCTCGATATTATCTTCGGTCGTTTTGTGCCGACAGGTAAGCTGCCCTTTGAACTACCCTCGTCCATGGAAGCTGTACGCACGCAAAAAGAAGATGTTCCCTATGACTCAGAAAATCCGCTTTTTGCATTTGGCCATGGGTTGACATATGAATAAGGGATCATAACGTTTATGAAACAGGTTGAGATTATTTCAGCCGAACACGCTGCGACACTGGTCAACTCAGGCGATACATTGCTGGCTGGTGGTTTTGGGATGACCGGCAATCCAGTTCATTTATTACACGCTCTGGCAGAAACCGATGTGCATGACATTACCTACATCGCCAACAACGTTGGTGAGCCAGGGCTGGGTGGTGGACGCTTGCTGCGAAACGGACAGATCAGGAAGGCCATTGGGTCCTTTTTTACCAGTAATCCAGAGGCGGTCGCCGCTGCACAGAATGGCGACATCCAGTTTGAGTTGCTGCCACAGGGGACGCTAGCTGAGGCCCTCCGTGCAGGTGGTGCCGGGATCGGGGGCTTTTATACACCTACCGCTTATGGGACAGTCGTAGCCGATAACTGTGAGATGAAGGAGATCGATGGAATACCCTATGTGTTTCAGCGGGGGATTCGTGGCAATGTTGCGTTTGTGCGGGCATGGAGTGGCGACACAGCGGGCAATCTGGTCTACCGTATGACCGAGCAGAATTTCAACAAGGCGATGACAACAGCGGCGGATCTGGTGATTGCGGAGGTTGAGCAAATCGTACCGATTGGTACCCTTGATCCGAACGAAATCCATACGCCAGGAAATTTCGTGGATTACCTCGTTGAGGCGCACACCACGCTGGAGGAGTTGGGCTCGTCTGCGTCGGTCGATGAGGGGGCAAAGCGGGTGAGTGAGCAACGTATGGCCATGGCACGACGGGCCCTGCAAGAGTTACAACGTGGCGATGTCGTCAACCTGGGCGTGGGCATACCCACGCTGGTGGCCGATTTAATTACGCCTGAACATGGCATTATCCTGCACACGGAGAATGGTATGCTCGGCGTTGGCCCTGCGCCTGAGGCTGGCGGAGCTATGGACTACCCTGTCAATGCGGGCAAAATCCCGGTGACTGCTCTCCCCGGCAGTAGTTACTTCGATAGTGCTGACAGCTTTGCCATGATTCGAGGTAGCCATGTTGATGTGGCAATTATGGGCGGACTACAAGTTGACATAATGGGCAATCTAGCAAACTGGGCGGTCCCTGGTAAACCGCTGCTCGGTGTTGGTGGTGCAATGGATCTGGCCAGCGGAGCCAAACGCTCGATCATCACCATGACCCACACCACTCCCAACGGTGCCTCGAAGATCGTACCTGCATGCACGTTGCCACTGACAGCCAGGGGCGTAGTGAGCATGGTCATTACCGATCTGTCCGTTTTTGAATTCATATCAGACCGTTTGACTTTGATTGAACTTATGCCGGGGGCAACGGTAGACGAAGTACGAGCAAAAACCAGCGCTGATTTTATTGTTCGCCTGGGTGATGGATAATGAGCCTGTCATCCAACGACAATGTATCAAACAGCCCCTCTGGTGCCTCTATCTGATATAATGGTAGTTACAGCACAGTATGGGGGGAAACTATATGGATAACCAGAACTCGAGCAAACCAAGCTCGGCGCGGATGTATGATTATTGGCTCGGAGGGAAGCATCATTTTCCTGTTGATCAGGCGGCGGCAGAAGCGATACAAGGAGTCATTGATGCTCAGGCTTTGGCGCGTATTAATCGGCAGTTTCTGAAGGACACGGTCACATGGGTTGCTAAACAGGGGATTACACAGTTTATTGACATTGGCTCAGGTATTCCGACACAAGAGAATGTCCACGAAGTGGTGCAAAAGGTACATTCCAAAGCTCGTATCATCTATGTTGATAATGACCCAACCGCGATCATTCAGAGTCGTTCTATTCTGGGAGACAAGCATCCAAACATAGCCATTATCCATGCGGATATGCGTCAACCGACCACTGTTCTTAACCACTTTGATACTCAACGACTCATCGATTTCTCACAACCAGTTGCTTTGCTCTTTTTTGCAATGCTGCACTTTATTCCAGACAATGCAGAAGTTTACCGTCTGATACCGCAGTATCGCGATGCCACTGTACAAGGCAGTTATCTGGTTGTCTCACATGGAGTAGATGCAGATCCAAATGATCCGGCTCGTGTTGCGGAGCGTGAGTCTGTTCGTCAGATTTACCGTGGCAATGTGGCAATGCGGAGTGTCGAAGAAGTACAACCTATATGGGATGGCTATACGTTGATCAAACCAGGATTTGTATCAGCACAGATCTGGAGCGGAAAGCAAAGTGAACCTCATGATTATGGGCCTGGTGATGTGTATGGTGGTATTGGCCAGAAATTGTGAGTGATACTTGTATCTTGTATGTGCGTGATCAGGTCAAATTTTTCCAATACAACGGTGTGCTCCTTACGGTACCATGAAATCCATACATTTTTTGTTATGCGTAAAGGAGAACACAACAATGGCAGTTTCCTCAATCCGTCCAGGATTTCAGACAGTAACCCCCTATATTATTGTTCAAGATATTGATGCGTTGATTGATTTCGTGAAAAAGGTCTTCGATGCAACCGAGACACTGCGCCTCAAGGGCAGCGCTGGTGGATTTCATGTTGAGATCAGCATTGGCAATTCGATGATGATGCTTGGCGGTGGTGGTGCATGGGAAGGGAATCCCATCCCGGCAGCACTGTATGTGTATGTTGATGATGTTGATGCAATTTATCAGCGTGCATTGCAGGCAGGTGCCACAACGCTCATGGAACCCACCAATGAATTCGATGGAGATCGTCGCTGCGGCGTACAAGACCCGTTCGGCAACCAGTGGTTTATTGCCACCCACATAGAAGATGTTTCGACAGAGGAGATGACACGCCGCTGGGCTGCTATGCAATCAGGATAACTATATATTTTAGGCCCATTCACGGGCGCGTTCAAGAGCACGATGCCACACAACCAGACGGTTATCACGTGTGTCAATACTGATCTGTGGTTCAAAGACGGTTTCTGTCGCTGTATGACGTGGGAGAGCATCTGTGTTTGGCCACAGGGTTGCCCCTAACCCAGCCAACAAAGCTGCAGCGCGCACACTGGTTTCGGTGTTGGATGCCCGTACAATCGGTATACTCAAAATGTCAGCTTGCACCTGACAGGCTAGATCACTGGCGGCAACACCACCACCCACGTGTAGGCGGTCGATGGATAAACCCGTTTCTGTCTGAATGGTTGTCAGGATATCGTAGATTTGATACCCCAGTGAGTCAAGGAATGCCCGCGCAATATGAGCAGGTTTTGTATCGAGGGTCATACCGAGCAACGTTCCACGCGCTCTGCGATCTTCTAGTGGGACACCAAGGCCAGTGAATGCAGGAACAAAGGTAACACCGGCAGCATCAGGGACCGTTTGGGCCAACGGTCCTAGCTGTGTTGCATCAGAGAACCATCCCATGTCTTGTTGCATCCAGCGCACGACAGCACCGGTCACCGTTGTATCAGCTTCCACACAATATGTGGTCACCCCCTCGAGTTCCCAGCCAATATAGATTTTAGGGATACCCTGTGACGGCGGAGTTGATCCTGCAACAACGTTCACAAATGAAGCAGTTCCATGGGTGCAGGAAGCCTGTCCAGGACTGTGACAATCATAGCCAAACAGTGCAGCCTGTTGATCACTGATCATAGCTAGCACCGGAACAGAAGCACTGGTACCCTGAGCATCAGTAATCTCGATCTCGCCAAAATGTGACAATGTCGGCACTGGTTGTGGTAGCGCCGCACGTGGCAGTTGCAGATAGTCAATCCAGTCATCCCACAACTGCTTCCGTCGAAAATCTAGCACGGTCATTCCCTGCATGAGCGAGTAGTCTAAGGCATGTTGTACTGGTTGGCCAAGTGCTTGGATAAGCCATCCTGGCACAAGTGATACCGCCAGCCGATCCTCGTATGCGGCATTCTGGAAAGCAGTATCGTGACGCATACGCCATGCCATATGCATCGCAGAGCAGTATGGACCAGGGAATTGGCCTAACCGGTCACGCCGTTCTGCGGCATGTTTCCAGGTATCAACTTCAGCAACCAGAGGTACGGTTCGTAGATCTTGCCAAGTGATGGCATTCCCAATTGGTCGGCCACTTTGTTGATCCCATGCAATGACGGTATCCCGCTGAGAGGTAATCCCGCACGCAATGACGTCTTGTGCAGAGCAGCGTGCCTGGGACAGGGCAATTTGTATCGCCTGACGTACACTCTCAGCAATAGCCGAAGGAGATTGTTCAACCCATCCTGGTTGTGGGTACATTCGCTGAACGGGTTGGTACCCGTAACCAACAATGCTT
>JBCDFA010000129.1:0-18640 GCA_039178835.1 Chloroflexota bacterium | reverse complement strand
GATAAAGATACTAGAGGCGAGCGCAGCGGCATTTTGGGCACGCATTCGACCACGAGCTTCTGTACTGGTATATGCTCATAAGACGACAGCCGGTTGGGCCAGTATCGTTGATGCACTGCGTTCGGCACAGTTTATGGTTACAGAAGCATGGCCTATCAGTACAGAAGCTCGTGGTCGAATGCGTGCCCAAAATGCCGCTGCGCTCGCCTCTAGTATCTTTATCGTAGCACGGAAGCGTACAACAACTGATGTTGGTATCTATGCTCGTGATGTACTGCCAGAATTGACGAAGATTGTGCAAGAACGCGTTCGTATCTTGTCTCATGCAGGGATTACTGGTGCTGATCTAGTCATTGCAACCGTAGGCGCAGGTCTACGCGCCTATACACGTTTTGCTAGAGTTGAAGAGGATAATGGTGACGAATTAGAGGCCTCAAACTTTCTGACCAAAGTACAGCAAGCTGCTTTAGTCACCATTCTTGCTGATGTAGTGGGGTTAGATCAGTCAGGAATGAGTGCTGTTGATACTATTAGCCAGTACTATGTATTGGCTCGTTACCAATATGGATTGGCAGATATTGAAGTTGATGATGCATTAGTTCTTGCACGTGGTATGGGTGTTGAGTTCGATGGTCCACGTTCTTTGACAAGTGGTATGACACCGTTGGTTTTGAAAATAAAAAACAAGGTGCGTCTACAGGATTATCGGCAACGTGGTGCAGCAAATACGTTGGGTCGTTTTGATGGCATGCCTGCACCATTGATCGATGTGCTCCATCGTCTCTTATGGCTGAATGATCATCAACCTACTGCGATAGCTGCTTTTCTCAGTGAGGCGCAATCAGATACTACCAGTCTGCGTTTGGTGGCTGAAGCATTGGCAGGTAGACAGCTGACAAGTGAGGCAACATCCCACGAACAGCAGGCCATTGGGCGCTTGCTTCCTGTGTGGCATCGCATTGTCGTAGAGTCACACCAGGAACGCCTATTATAATCGTGCCTGTGACGAGAGGTTTTGTATTTACGATTTACGGCATGTACTCGATATGAAGGAGTTTGTAATGGATTATGCTACGAGTATCAAACATATCGAGCGAACGCTTGATCAGCGTCGTATTCAACCCGCCATGCAAGAGATGGGAAGCACATTAGAACATTTGTTAAAGGAACTGTACCGCGATTATCTGGCACGTCTTAAACCCGCTGATCGTGCTGATGTAAGTAATCAAGAGCGCGAAACCGCTGCAAGGGTACGATCACGTTCAGGAAATGCTGATACCTTTACACTTGGCCAGTTCGTACGTTTTTTACAGGCCAGTGACTTTTGGTCCAAAGCCCAAAGCGCGGGCCTCTCAGTTCGTGCGTTACGCGATGCCAACTTAGAGCCGTTTGTTGAGGCACGCAATGAGGCAACTCATCAGGCGAAACCTCCCTCTGAAAATGAAGCACGTCTCTATTTCCATCTTCTTGTACAAGTGCTTGAAGAGGCTGGCAAACTTACCACTATATCTACACTGAGCGATGCTTCAACATTGAAACCTTGGACAGATGTTGTGACACCACATCCTGATATCCGTGACGGACGTCTTGAAATAAGCACCTATGCCGCAGATCTCTGGGCGGTTGCATTTGATAGTGAACATTGTCCCGACGTGTATCGTACAGCAGATACTTTTTTTGCAGCAACATACCTAACAAAGAATCTTTCGGGATTACTTGGTGATGTGATGCGTGCCCTCAATGGAGAGACTGGAGATCGTGTTTTACAACTTCGGACCCCGTTTGGTGGTGGTAAAACCCATTCGTTGATAGCACTCTATCATCTAGTCACCTGTAGTAATGATGAACGAGACCGGATACTTGCCGAGATTATGTCTCGTCACCATATCACTCTCACAAATCCAGGTTTTGTTCATTTTGTTGTGATTCATGGGTTGGGACTTGATGTTATGGTTCCACGTACACCTGAGCCAGGGGTTACAATACACACATTATGGGGTGAGCTTGCGTACCAAATTGGTGGGAAGTCAGCATACGCAGTTGTCCAAGAACAAGATGAGAGTCGTGTTGCACCAGGCAAAGTAGTATTACAACAGATTTTAGGAAATCATTCGGTATTATTACTTCTTGATGAGCTTCTTGTCTACACAGAAAAGGCTTATGGTATTCCAATTGGACAAACGACATATGGACGCCAAGTTCTTATCTTTCTCCAAACTCTCACAGAAACAATACGTGGTTTGGCGCATGCGGTAATGGTATATTCCCTCCAGGCTAGCCAGGGAGAAGCATTTGGAGCAGAAGGCTTGCTCACCGAACTCGATCATCTTGTCAGTCGGATTGACTCCAAGCGTGAACCAGTTAGTGGTGATGAGGTCTTGAAAGTAATCCAACGCCGTCTCTTCAGTGATCTCGGGACTCAGTCAGTTCGTGATACGGTAGCCCATGCCTATGCAGAGCGCTACCGTGGTCATATTGAGGCTGATGATCCCACAGGTGCTGCTCAAGCAGCCCGCCGCATGGAAGCACGCATTTTAGATAGTTATCCACTCCATCCTGATCTGCTCAGTCTCATGTATCACCGTTGGGGGAGCCTTCCTTCCTACCAACGAACACGCGGGGCCTTGGGATTTCTTGCAACAGTTATCAGCGCTATCTATCAGAATCCAGAATTGGCGCAACCACTTCTCGGACCTGGTGATGTGCTACTAGAAGATGACAGCACACGTAATGCACTTTTTACGCAGATTGGTGAACGCGAACATTATGATAGTGTTCTTGCTGCGGATATCATTGGGGGTGAGCGAACCCAGGATATTGATCGCCGCATGGGAGAGGCGAGTCCTATCTTACGTCGCCTGCGAGTTGGTACACGAGTTGCCACAGCAGCATTTCTCTATTCCTTTGGGGCACGGCAGGGTGAAGACCGTGGTGTGGTACGTGATGATCTGATTGCTGCGTGCCTCTCTCCCGATATGGACCGTAACATTATCACAAGTGCTTTACACGATCTTCAGGAAACATTGCTCTATCTTCACTATGTTGGTGGCCGTTATCGCTTTGAAACCAAGCCAAACCTCAATAAGTTGATTGCTGATCAAGCACGTCAATACGAGCCAAATGAAATTATGGCTGAACTCAAGCGTCGACTTGATCGTATGATTGGCAGTGTTCATGGGAGCGATGCACGATCATGGCCTGATGATTCAGCAGCTATTCCTGATCATCAACCACGGTTTCAAATTGCTTATCTTGGTACTGAATGGGCCGATCTTAGTCGGAATGAAATTGAGCAGCGGGCCCACCAATGGATCGAAATGCGGGGCAGTAGTCGCCGCAACTACAAAAATGGGTTGGCACTAGCCATCCCAACGGCTGCACGACTTGACGAGGTCCGTATGTTTACCCGTAATCTCCTGGCCGCAGACAGTTTGCGTGGTGCACGTGGCCGTTATAGTCTTTCCAAAGATCAAGTGGAAGACCTCGAAAACCGTGTACGTCATCTGGGTAACGATATCGATAGTACTATTAAACGTTTATATGATGTGGTCGCACTCCCTATCCAAGCGACCGCATCAGATGATCCAAGCCAGTCAGATGATCCAATTCAGATTGAATGGATTGATCTACGTGCCCAGCCGTTGAGTGGTGAGAAAATTCAGGAGCGTATTTTTGAGGCGTTGCGGACACGGGTCTTTACAAGTATGACCCCTGGTAAATTGGTTGGTTTGACACGCCTTGGTCAAGATGTAGCAACGCAAACGGTAAACTGTGCCACATTGGTCGATTGGTGTTTTTCGTTTCTTACGTTTCCCAAATTATTGGGCAGCGACCCAATACGCAATGCTATTATGCGTGGTGTACAAGACGGACTATTTGGCTACAGTGCAGCCCTGAAGTTTGATAATGACCAACGTCCCTTTATCTCCGATCATCGTCTGATCAAAATGGGGGTATTGCTTAACCCGGTGGAGATTGACTTGAGTGCAACTAGCTATCTCATTGCACCAGAGCTGGCCCAGCGTCTCGCACAACCACCGGCACCAACCATGCCAACAGAAAACGGTGATATCTCATCAGAAACACCTTCGAACACATCAATCAATGAAGTATCTGAAAATTATCAAGGTGATGTGTCGCAATCTTCAGGGGAACCTATATCATCAGGAATAACGAAGCCTGTATCACGTGGTAAACATTATCGTCTCCGGTTCACCGCGAACAAGCGGCAGCTCTTCCAATCATTTCGTCCACTTCAGAATCTGGCCGAGAAAGCTGAACAATTTGAGGTTATCGTTGAGGTTATGGCGCAGTCTAACACACCTTTAGAGGCTAACTGGATACGAAATGCGGTAGAAGAGCCATTAGATGAGGCTGACGTCTTATTTGATGGCACATTGGAGGATGAATAGATGATTATGATAATGTTTCCATTCCTATCATAACAGCTTACCAGATGGATGATTTTGTAACCAGAGAGACGGGTGACTTATGTGCCATTAGAAAGCCAAAAAGTATAGTGCCAGGTATTGACAGATTTATCCAAGTTCGCTATACTCAGGGTAAGAACATGCATGCTACCCGTCTCTGTACTGCGACAATCATGGTTGCCACAGTACCCGGACTTAGCATCCACAGGATGCCCACCGATTGTGTAGACGCTCACGTAAGCCAGGCACGGTGTCGGCGTCAGCCGTGAACCGGCCAAGTGGAACGGCTAGGATGACTCGCCTCAGCGGACCGGCTGAGGAAGGATAACCCATCGGTAACGATGGCTGACAGCGTTCCACATAGGCGGCGCACAATCATGTCCTAGACGCACTTGCTACCTTATGTCATAAGAGTTGCCTCTTTCCGAGGCAGTTTCATCCGCTCCAGGACTTGACAAATGGCTCAAGACTGATACAATACTTCTGTTAGCTACATTGTCTATATACTCTACCTCCCCTGTCGGAGAGTCACCTCTTTCTGAGGTCGGATACGCTTGTTGAGTGATGAAAGATCTGCTATGTCCGACCTGGTCTTTGTGTGTGATGCCCAAGGGCAGCCACTGATGCCCATGAGTGCTGCGTATGCGCGTAAATTGCTGAAGCATCAACGGGCGCACCGCCAACCACACGCTACATTTACGATTATCCAATTAACTAAAACGCTACCGGAACCATTGCTCCGTCCCGTGGTGCTCGGGATCACCATTTATCGCCACACGGCAGAACTGTTCGTTTGTGCCGCAGGTGAACGTGCGACTTTTCCCCTGCTGCGGATCGTGGTTGATCTGTGGACGGATCTCCCCAACGTATCCGGCGACGGGCGGCCCATCGGCGGCGTCGGAAGAGTCGCCGTCGCTATCGTTCCGCCCGTCGGTTTGGACGCCCCTTCAAACTACGGCGTCCCAGTTTGGCCCATTCGGCGTGGGGGCGGCATCTGCGTCAGCAACGTCCGATACGACGCTACCGCCAAGTGTCCCTACGGTTTACGCCGACCATGCAGTGGCGGGCACAGGCCATTCTGCGGGTGATTACCGCCCTCCGTGCGCTGGTGCCTCTGAGCCATATCGTGCTTCAAGCACCATTTCAGGACACCGTGCTTCCCTGGGCTGCAAACCGAGCTGCTCGGCGCCAGCACCTTATTGCAAACTATGGCAAGGTCACCGATACGCACCAGCGTATACCGATGTGTGCCTATTGTGGAACGACCGTTGGGCGGATTGAAGTGGAGCATATTATTCCTGAGTCGCGTGGTGGTACCGATGTCTGGGGGAATCTGGCACTCGCATGTGCAGCATGCAATCGCCGAAAAGGTCATCGGACTCCCGAGGAAGCCGGCATGGTGTTGCAGCTACCGCATTCGGCTGACACCCGCCTGCCACACCGTACTCTTCCCTATCGGTATCGCACCGCAGCGGCTTTATATACCATGCTAGCGGAACACGATCTCGCGACCATCTGGTACTCGTCTGCTGCTGATCAGCAAGGGTTACCCCCGGCACTCGCGGCAGCATGGACGTATTTCAGGGCACCTTCCGATCAGCCATGGCCCACCTATCTTGCCAAACCCATCGCACGACCACGCAAGCAACGTTTTACGGCCCGCAACTATCCCAAAGAGACACTCACTGGTGGTGTCTATCTGCGGGTGGGTACCGCTATCAAGCGACGCGTCCGAGTCAATCGGGGGCTCCTCCGCCAGACCTACCAGCGTCGAGTCACCATACGGGTCGTAGGTGTCCATGAGCCTATTCCAGAAGCGGGTGGACAATGGATCACCCATGGGATGCTGTGTGAAGCGCGGCGTGCGGGTCAAAAGATCGTCGGTATCGTTGCAGCGGTGCATAGTAGTGGTCGCTTGACGCTCCTCGTCCCGCAGCGTGCCACGTCCACCCAGGTCTGGTGGGATCGGGTGGTAGTGGGTGCCCAGCGCTATCTCCGCGTCCTCAGTACTGACCGCGTCATTTTCCTGCCAATTCTATTCCAGGAGGATCGTTGATACTCCTGCCACATGGATACATACGTAGAGAGGGCTGTGGTTGCATGGGCGCAGTATAATAGGGTGATACGATGACCAACAACCACCAATCTGTTGTCGATACGATGGGTGCATACATCAACCTCACCAATGCCTTATTCGTGTGTAACTCGTGTCGATGTACTGTGGAGTGAAACCATGGTACCGTCACTGCCTATTCTGGTAGGATGTGACGACGCAGCGCAACACCTCTTTCATACACGTTACCCGCCTGTGGCGTCCTTCCTGCACGACCAGGTACAACTTGGTGCAGACTGGGGTGATCTTTACCCCTCATCCACGCGTGCGCTGTTTCAGGCCCGCTTTACGGCTTTTGAACAGGATGGTATTCAATCACGGCTGGGACATCGCGAACGGGAGACTGCCGCGCATCTCCAGTACCGTCAGCAATATCTCCTCCCGCTGGCGGAAGCGTTGGGACTCCCTGCGGTGGTGCAGACCAGGATACTACATCGATGTGTCAAACAGGGGCTGTTTGATCATTCGCATCCGACGACCAGGCACCGCAGGGAGTCCCGATCCAGCCGCGATACGGTCACAGGTCCTGGACGTGTATGATCCGACGGCGACGGTGAAACGGCAAGCCTCCCACTTCCAGCAGGTCGGGCTATGTCAGGGGGAGCTCCAGGCTCGTGCAGCGGCACGAGCCTTGCATAGTGCCGAAAAACAGAGTGCCAACGACGCACGGGCCATCGTGCTGGCAGCGCTCGCGCATGGGTGGGTGGGCCTCGTAACCCACGCAGCCTATAGTGTGGCCCCCGCCTTATGTTTGCTCCAGACCCACGTGGCGGCGCTCATGGCCCATCTCACGACGCCATTACAGTTGCTTGAGGTGGTGCGACGTGATGTGACCGTGCTCTATCATGTGCTGCATCACATCTCAGACGAACACCCTGCCAAACGTCAGCGACCACGCACCTACTGGCTTGAACAGATACTTCATGCCCCGCCCGGTGACCCCCTGCGGGAGCAGTATCGCCAGCGCTTTGTTCCCTCAGTGCAGACGCAGGTAATCCAGCTCGTCGCCCATCAGCGGTCCTGTGATGGAGCAGAAGCCCGGATGGTGTTGACGGCCTTGGTCAACGGCGGACTGGCGCAGCTCATCACCTGGCGGGCGCAGGATGGTCACCACCTCCTATCTCCGATCCCTCCAGAGGCACGCGTCCTGCTGATCCTGGAGCCACAGCTTGTTGCCCTGCCTCCCGCCATCCGTGCGGAGATTCGGCGGCTCGTCGTGGCATTGGCACACGCCTGTCACGCCACGGGCAGCACGTTGCCCCTCCCACGACTCCTGCGTGAGCCGCCATCGAGTCGCTATCGACGGCGCCTGGGTCGTCGCCTGGCCCCGGTGCTTGGTCCTCCCAGGCGGTCTGGGCAGCGACCACGACGGCGACAGGGCGTGTTGCCCCCGCGTCGACGTGTGCCACCAGCGGACGTACCGCTCGTACCAGTGCCACGACCTGACGACGACTTGGTGGTGCAGTTTGCTCAGTATGCGGGATTTTCGGCTGCCACCCACTATCAAGAAGCCCGGACCCGCCTCCGGCACTTTATAACCTATGGGGTATTGGGGCTTATCCCCAAGTCCCATTGGCACCGTATGCTTGATGCACGAGTCGGGGATCTGTTGTACTTCTTCAAGTTAGCCTATCCTTCCGGTACCGTTGATTGGACGCATGTGCTGGCATGCGTGCACGCCTACGCCCACTCGTTGGGAGTACCACCACCTTCCTCGCAGCTGGCCCAGGGAGTGAGCAACAGCTATGCGAAACCCACGCGGTGGCATGGAGGTGATGGTCCAGCGGTGCGACAGGTGCGCCAACGTCAAACTTTAATCCTCACCCAACCTCGGCTTCATGAGCAGTGGATGGTGCTCCCCGTCACACCGCGTCTGCCCCTCCCACTCCTTGATGACACGGACGCCCGCATGAGTCCGACCTGTCATGTGCTGCTGGTGCTCGACATGGCTACCGTGTGTCCGGTTGGATATTGGATCAGTGCCACTCCACCGCAGAGCACGGAAGTGGGTTTGGCGCTCTATCAGGCCATCTGGCATCCCGGAGCCCTGTCCTGGCCATTGCGCGGGGTCCCCACCGTGATCCACATCCCAACGGGGTTGGTTCCTGATGGTGCACCGGGTGTGTATCGTGCCGCCACGTGGCTGGGGAGTACCATCACCCTCATGACCCGTCGGATGCTCCAGTATGCCATGCAGGAAACATTGCCTGTCGCCGCAACCTTGACAACACAATTGGTGGAGCACTTCCCGGCCTATGCCCGCGAGACCACCCAGTGCCCTGCACTGATTGTTCCCGCAGCCCTAGAGGCGTTACGCACGTGGTTGCATCCCGACGACCGGGCCGGTTTACCGCGACTGTCCCAAAACGTGTCAACGGCGTCGTGTTTTCCTGCTCATACTGCCCCGGACGTACCACTGGCGTGTCGGCGGCATGGGGTAGCACTACCTGGTTCACACACCCCCGCCGCTGGATGGTTATTACCCGTGATGGTGCATCCGGCTACGACGGCGCACGATGGAGTTCAGTACCGTGGCGGCTGGTATACGGATCAAGGCTATCACAGTGTTCCAGGGGATGCTCTTCCGGTACGGATGTTTCCGCCCTGGTATCCGCAGATGACGCCCGGCCTCTTCATTGAAACCGACCCACATGGTCTCCGTTATCTGGTGCAGCAACCTTGACAGAATGGGCCAGGCAGCGTATGGTATCCCTATCACGCGATCCCACCCCAACATTGATGGTCAAACCAAGGAGGTGCTTGATGACACCACCACGAGATGACCTACCCCATGACCTCGCTGCACACCTCGTGGGGTATCATCGTGAACCGGACGACCCGGAGCAACCTGTCAGCTCTGATGATTCGACCGACATGGGCGCGGTCCACGATCAGGAACGCCAGCGACGCTATCAGGGGCTCACCGAGCAAGAGAAGGACGTCTACCGAGCCTTCGCCGCCGCGTTTCTCCACCTCCTCGCCGCCCGTCATCAGGAAGGGAACCTTACCATCAAAGGAGCACTGCTGATCGCCCAGCAGCAGACTGGGCTGCCACGGCGTACGGTCCAGCGGCGCAAGCAGGCATTTGCCGCGTACCTCCAACGCCATCTGACCGGGAAGGAAACGGTAACAGAGCTGATTGAGATGGGGGCACCCTGCTTCGTTCCTGTCCCACGCGGACGGAAGCAAGGGTAGAATCGGCTGACGGAAGACGAAAAGCACCTGATCACCTATGCGGTCTTGTCGCGGGAGCGCATCACGCGCAGCGTCCAGCAGGTCTACCGTTGCCAACCGATCGCGTTTAGTTATGGCGATGTCTATCAGTTTCTGCGTCGTACGGTGCGTTCGTCCCAGCCAACGGCATACCGTCAGTCTGATGTATCAGCAACGCAGGATGAGGAGACCAACGGTGACTCGCTATCCACATCTCTGCCTTCCTATGATACGGTGCGACGCTATACACAATTGCTGGCCACGCAGATGCCAGCGTTGTTTGCGCGGGGGACCGTTGGGCAGCGATATGTCGAAGAAAAGCTGCTCTTGAAGCGCCCCAATGATGTCGCAGCGCCTCATCTGCGCTGGCAGTCAGATGTGGTGGATCTCTATCTGTACGTGCTCTTTGAGGATCAGGTCTGTCCCGTGTCCTTGTTGCTGGTCTATGATGATTACAGTCGCTACATTCTCTGGTGGCAATTGATTGCCCGCGCAACCACGACCCATCCGACGACCCGTCAGCGTCGGAAGGTATCGGTCACCACGCGGCTCGCCAGTACTGCCTTTGCGACCGCCATGTATCGCACGGGGACCCGGTGTGAGGTCTATTACACCGACCATGGGGCGTACTATGAAAAATCGGCGAAGGGCTTTTATGTCTTAACTCATGATGACGAACCGGCGGTCGCCGCCGTCCACACCCGCCGTGGACGGCCCGAAGGACGGGGCAAAATTGAGAATGTCTTAGGCAAAACCAAACATGGGCTCGTCGCACGTTTTGCGTCCCACTATCGTACGCGAGCCGACATTCGAGCGGCACAACAAGCCGCCCGTACCCAACACATCACCTACGAGGAAGTTCAGGCGGAACTGGATGCCTACTTTGCGACGCTCAATCAGACGCCCCGTCGCAAAAACGGGACGCAGACCCGTGCGGCGGTCTGGCAGGCGCATCAAGCGCTCCCGGCCCCACCGATCCGGCACCTTGCCCAGCTTCCCGACATCGAGGCCCTCGCGACCACGCTGACGATTCGGAATAATTGGGTGGTCTCGTTTCACGGCCAGGAATGGGTGCCCAAAGAGACCACCCCCGCCCTCTATTATCGCTGGGCGGATGCGGTCGCACGCCAAGCCACCGTGCAGGTCTGTGCGGTGCACCTCGCCATCGGCTGGGTGGCGGAAGTCTGTGTGGATGAGACCGCCCAACAGTGGGTGGAACTCGTGCCCAAAGACACCTTCGTCACGGACAGTCGCGCACATATGCAGACCCAACAGGCGGTGCTCACGCAGATGGAACGGGACCTGTCAGCCCACTGTGCGCCAGGAGCAGCGGTCTTGCAGCGCGCTGGCGGGATGCCGGTGATGCAGCTCCGTTCGGGGACCTATGATGAGCAGGTCCCTGATCCCCAACAGGTCGTTCAGCACTCCAGGGCGGTCGTGCGCCGGAAGCGCAGACAGCAGCCACACCAGGTACGCCCACGCGCAGAGACCCGGCGCACGACCCGAGCGCCCGATCAAGGCACGACGCCCCCGCCACTGCCCTCGCCCGCGGACCCAACCGAGCCCCCCGATGCCTTTGCCGCGATCTGGGCGCAGATTCAACGCGAGCGGCAGGCGGGGCCAGCATGATGGGAGGTGACCACACCACCGTCTTTCTTCCGCGTGCGACAACCACCGACCACCTGGCAACGTTGGACCAGGTCGTCATGGCACGCGTGCTGGCAACCGTGGGTGGTCCGTCAGGGAGTGGCAAAACGGCGTTGATTGGGCATTGGATCACCACCCGGTCGATCCGTATGGGGAGCAATCCACATGATCGAGTCGTGGTGATCGCGTTGCCACGCGGGAATCCGACCGTCCCCATGGAGTACACCGTCTGCCTGCGCGTCTGGCACGCCCTCCAGCGGATGGCGGGCACGCACTATCTCATCCCCCAACGGTTGCAGCATACGACCTATCGCACTTATAGCAAACGGAATCTGGAGTGGTTAAGTATTGCGGTGAGCGAACTGCTGGAACAATGCCCGATCCGGGCCATCGTGATTGAGAATGCCCAGTATCTGGATCAGTGCGCCTTGGAGCGGGTGCTGGAATGGCGCACCTGGTATGATGAACAGCGGGGGCGCGTGGTGCGGCGGGCACTGATTCTCGTCGCGACGATGGCAGAGCGTGATGACCCATTGACCGCGCTGCTCCAGACCCATAATGAGGCGTCCGCGCTCTGGGGTGCCCACATCGCCCTGACCTACTTGAATCGGAGCGAGTTCTTTCCGGTGCTGGGAGCCTTGCTTGATGGTCCCTTGCACGCTGATTTTAGTCCGGCGCTGGCCGGGCAGCTGGATCAGGTGGGTGAGACGTTGTTTAGGCGGGTGCAGGGCAATTGGCACTATGTGATGGCCCTGCTGCAACAGCTCGACGTGGCGCTGGGGCCGCCGGTGGGGCGGCGCCGCCGCGTCATCACGCCCGCAGTGCTTCAACGGGTCGTGGCCCGGCGTCCAGTGTGGGAGGGCATGCGTGATGGACCTGCTGATCCCAACAGCAAAACGTGACATGGACCATATCCATGTCACGCTTGTTGCTAAAAAGTGTGCTAGTAATTCTGCAAACTGTGTCACTAATTGTGCGAACTGCGCCAGTAATTCTGCGTTTCAGCACGACCTTTATGGTACCCCCAGCGGGATTCGAACCCGCGATCTTCACCTTGAAAGGGTGACGTCCTGGGCCGCTAGACTATGGGGGCGCGGCAACGATGAGTATTATAGCAGCAACTTTCTATTTTGGCAAGTGGCAGAAATCACAAATTATTTTTGTAGCTAGATTGACAAAAATATTAATGTGGTATATCCTTATAGGAAACCGCTTTACTATATCTCGCAAGTGCATATAATCACAATCCTCGATACGCGGAATGAGTTGACAGAGAGCTTTGGATTCATACTATTTTGATAAGCACAATGTTTGCTTGATAGAGAAAGCACTCTCACTGGTAAAAGAAGAAAGTCTTTACAAATTACCTTAATCCCGGTATCTTTAGTAGTGTTCAATAAAGCGTAAGGTCAATGACGACGATTAACAAAATTGCCCAGCTTGCCGGTGTCTCCCCTGCCACCGTCTCCAAAGTTCTGAACAACCGCCCCTACGTGAGTGCCGAAAAGCGTGCACTGATCGAACGGATTATTTCTGAGACAGGCTATGTCCCCAGCCAGCGTGCACGTGGACTGAGTACCAAACAGTCTTCCATCCTTGGTCTCCTTATTCCTTACACGCCCGATCAGCTCTTTACTGATCCGCATTTGCTTGAGTGTATGCGGGGTATTGAGAACGAAGCCAATAGCCATGGCTACAAGATGCTGCTTTCGACCGTCCATGCGCCCGTTGATGCCGCCAACACCTGTGCAGATTTGCTGCGGAGCGATGTGATTGATGGTGCTATCGTGCTTGAGACACTCGATTTGCGTGTATTCGCGAACTCGTTTGGTGAGCGGCATTCGCCGCTTATTGTGATTGGCTATCCACAGGACCATAGTATCCCTACTGTCCATGCTGATGATTATGGAGGTGCGTTGAAAGCAACGCGATACATGTTAGAACTGGGCCATCGTCGTATCGGTATCGTGAGTAGTTTGCCACGCCCCTTTGCGCTTGAGGAGCGGCTACGCGGCATTATTGATGCCCATATTGCCTGTGATGTCGTGCAGGATGAGCAGCTTTTTGCGATGGGTGATATGTCTGTCGAAAGTGGTGAAGAGGCCGGGAGATTACTGCTCAGCCGTTCTGCACCGCCAACGGCTATTTTTGCACTGAATGATCGTATGGCTATTGGCGTGATGCGTGCGGCACAGGCTCAGGGTTTGCACATACCTGCCGATCTATCGATTATGGGTTTTGATGATATTCCACTTGCTGGTTTGCTCACCCCTGCGCTCTCCACTGTGCGACAGCCTGGTCGTGCGATGGGAACTGCTGCCGCACAGGCACTTTTTGCTATGCTCGCCGATCAGACACCAGAACCAATCAATGTAATCAATACTGACATAGTTATACGTGGCTCCACTGCGGGCCCGTCTCAAAAAGGAGGTACTAGATAGTCTATTGGTTATTTCTGGAAATGTGATAACAAATGCTCTACAAACTTTCATGTAAAGGAGTCCCACAATGCAGTGGCAACAAATGCCTTCAAAATTGAGTCTTTTTATGATAATCGCCCTGCTGATTGCTGCCTGTGGCGGTATTTCAACGTCACCACAGGGTGAGACAGGGAGTACCGGTGATGCTGGTGAGACCGGTGACACCAGTGAGCAGGAAGGCGAAACAGGTGATGCTGAAGTTGCACCAGAACCGACTGGTGATGCGGTGACAATCCGCTGGCGTACACGCCCCTCAGATGCTGCTGAACAAGCTGTCTACGAAGGACTAAACGAGATTGCCAACGAGCAACTTGCTGATCAAAACATTGTTGTTGAGTACGATCCAGGTGTCAATCAAGGTTACTTTGAAAAATTGAAGACCGAACTTGCTGCTGGAAATGCGCCTGATATTTTCTGGATTGGTGCAGCGGAGCTGGCAGATTTTGTCGCGACCGAGCAGATTCTTGATCTACAACCGCTAGCGGATAATGACAGTGAATTCAACCTTGATGATTTCTACGAACAACCCATCTCCGAATTAAGCCGTGATGGAAAGCTCTATGGCCTTCCGCGTGACATCTCGACAATGGTAACCTACTATAACGTTGACATGTTTGAAGAAGCTGGTTTGCCCACACCAACGGAACTGGCAGCAGAGGGTAATTGGACTCTTGATACCATGTTAGAGACAGCACAACAGTTGACTGATGCTGATCAGCAACGCTATGGTCTGGGCTTTGGCAATTGGTGGGGGCCGTCCTGGGGCTATTTTGTCAATGCCTCTGGTGGAAGCATCTTTAATGCCGATGGTACAGCGTGTGCTCTGGACACCTCCGAAGCTATCGCTGGCGCCACACTTGTTCAGACCCTCTACAACGAAGAACTTATTCCTGTTGGTGATGCCGATAGTGAAGCGCTCTTTAATGCGGGCAACGTCGGCATGTATTTCAACGGTCGCTGGTTTGCTCCTGGTGTACGTACCAACGCTGAGTTCAACTGGGATGTGGCCGAAATGCCAATGGGCGAGCAGCAAAGCACATGGCTGTTCTGGGGGCCGTATCTGGTAAATGCTCAGACCGAGAGCCCCGAAGCTGCATGGGAAGTCTTGAAGATTCTCACCAGTGTGGAGGCTATGAGTCAGGTGGCCCAGGAAGGTACAAACATTCCGGCTCGTACCAATCAGGAAGCGGTTGATGTGTTCCTGGCCTCAACCCCACCAGAGAACAACCAGGCCTATATTGCTGGTACTGAGTACGCGGTTGCTGAAGCCCCACTCTGGGGTGGTAGCTGGGCAGATTACAGCGGTACGGTCCAGAGTCTCTGGGATCAGATGATCGCTGGACAGATCACCCCTGAAGAATTCGGGCAACAAGCCTGTGAGCAAACAACAGGCGCCTTTAGCCAGTAGGTTTATGCCTGAGTTGTGAGTTTGGCTGCGGTACAGCACTCTCATGATTGTATCGCAGCCACTACTGCATCACGCAAAGGAGCGACATATGAGCAAACAAGCACAAGCAACCGTTGCACCTGGAACAGCGCGGCGTCGCTTCGGTGCTATTCGGATGCGCGAAATTATCGATGCATATGGCATGCTAATGCCGACAATCCTCGGTTCAGGAATTTTCTTTGCGATCCCGCTTGCCATCTCGTTTTATCTTAGCTTTACCAATGCCCGTCTCTTTGGCACACCTTCGTTTGTTGGTTTCGCTAACTATCTGGAAGTGTTTCGTGATCCGGTCTTCTACACAGCGATGATCAACACGGCCGTTTTTTCGGTGTCTGCGCTCTTCCTTTCCACGGTGCCGGCACTTTTTTTAGCTGTATTGTTAAATGAAAAACTCAGAGGATTAGCTTTTTTCCGTGGTTTATTTTTTATTCCGGTAGTTGCCTCCGTAGTTGCGGTATCGCTCCTCTGGCGTTATTTGCTCAATGTCGATTTTGGGTTTGTGAACTATGCCTTTAGTCTGGTTGGTCTTCCGCGTGTTGAATGGCTAACCTCACCTGATTTTGCCTTGCTCAGTGTGATTCTGGTCTTTGCATGGCGTACCATTGGCTACAATATGGTTATCTTCCTGGCCGGACTACAGACTATTCCTCGCCCACTCTACGAGGCATCCAGCATCGATGGTGCGAGTCGCTGGCAACAGTTCATTCGGATTACCGTGCCGATGCTCTCACCGACCACGTTCTTTATTCTTGTCACGACGCTCATTCGTTGCCTGCAGATTTTCGATGAACCATACGCCCTTGGTTTTACTCGAAGTAACACCGCTGGACCCGCCGACTCGATGCTGTCGATTGTAATCCAACTGTATCGTGAAGCCTTTCTTAGCACACAGATGGGGTACGCCTCGGCTATTGCATGGGTACTGTTTGTGATGATTATGGTTATCACTTTTGTCCAGTTCCGTATGTCTCGTCGTTGGGTCAACTACGAATAGCCCTATTGTTGAAGAAGTATAGAACAGATCAGAACAAAACATTTTTTGATTGCTAATCTGCACTGGAGTATCACTATGCAAGGACAAGTTATTCGTAACCCGATAGAACGTAGTGTTGCTTATATCTTTTTGCTTGTTACCGGCCTACTCATGGCCTTTCCATTCTTTTACATGCTGACTTCTTCGCTTAAAACGTCATCAGAGGTGGTGCGTGTGCCACCAGTGTTTTTTCCTGAAGTTGTCCAGCTTGGTAACTATATCGAGGTGTTGAGCATCATCCCACTGGGCACCCAACTGATCAACAGTGTGATTGTGACCAGTGGGGTTGTTGCTGGTTGGGTGTTCACTTCTGTACTGGCAGGATATGCCTTTGCGCGACTGGAATTCCCTGGCCGTGATGCCTTATTTATTCTCTACCTCGGAACCTTGATGGTACCCTTTGCTGTGCTGATTGTCCCCATGTACCGAATGATGCTGCTGTTTGGCTGGGTCGATCAATTAGTTGCGCTGATCGTCCCGTGGGTTTTTACGGCATATGGCACCTTTCTCCTACGTCAATTCTTTATGACACTCCCCCGTGATCTGGAAGAGGCGGCATTGATCGATGGGGCCAGTCGCTGGGGTGTGCTTTTCCGCATCGCCATGCCATTGGCCCGACCCGCTATGGCCACCCTCGCAACATTTGGGTTTTTATATGCGTGGAATAGCTTTCTCTGGCCACTCATTATCATCAGTACACCGGAGCGGATGGTTGTCAGCCAGGGCCTTGTGCAACTCCAGGCCCTCTATGGTGTGCGCGTCGACCTGATTATGGCAGCTTCGGTGCTGGCGGTGCTTCCTACACTGGCCGCTTTCCTGCTCGCACAGCGCTACTTTATCGAAGGTGTCGCCACGAGTGGTCTGGCCGGGAGATGAGTAAAGCTGATGGGTTATTCTTAGCTACGTGTGGCTGGGTATTTTTGTCGTCAAAAGGTGTTCCAGTGTGCTAAAACCTTTGCTTTTTGTGGAGCGTGTCTCTGTAACCACGTATAATGTTCATTAACTTTAACCTTGACTTCCTCGGGGGTATCGCGTTCGGGGTACAGACGGACCCAGAGATGAACAGCAGCATCTCTTAGCTGCGTCCCCAGAGCGCCGATATCGCCGTGTTGCTGAAGGGCTTCTCGAATCAACTGATCCCACTTTGTGCCATCATCTATGGGGGGACACTCACGAAGTAGTTGGAAAACCGCAACCGTTTCGGCATAGCTGCCATGTCGGATTATCGTTGGTTTGGCTGCATCATAGACTTCCTGATCAGAGGCACATCCTGCGGCGTATGCTCCACGCAATCCGTGAATCACAGCTGCCCGCTGTTCTGGGCTATTTTTATGGGCTATGGCCTGTAAGATTGCGTATGTTGCAGAGTTTCGATAACATAACCAGTAAAAGGCATTTTGTTCCCACTGCGGCATGTGCGGCCAATACTGAACTTCATACGGAGACCACACGGTGAGAATGTCTGCAAGGAGTTGCTCATCTGGTTGTTGTAATGCAGCAACCCACCAGAAAAATTCATAGCGATTATGACGTGCTAATCCTGGCATCTGCAACCGCTTACGAAAGCGATCCATATGTTCCCCTGATAGGCAAAGACGTGCACAGACAGGGCACCGACAGTGGCCCTGTTCTACGAGAACTACCTCGGCGACTTCCTCTGAGGTTAGTGCACTCCTATGCAATGTTTCAATACCTTGGTCTCCCTGTCGATACATGTGTGGATCAGCGGGCCGCACTAGCCAGGTTTTGCCACGAACTTGTACAAAGTTACCCGCTGCAATCACATCTGCAAGTGTCGCAAAATCTGTGGTGATCTGTATGCCATCAAGCTCAATGTATTCTCTCAATTCACTCTCTGTGAGTGCCAGTGACAACTGAAACCAATGCCGTAATAGTTCGGCAGTACACCAGGTAGTAGCCGCAAAATCTGGGAAGGCATAGACAAATGCTTGCTTTCCATAGGGTCGGTGTCCCAAGATGTGCTGTTGTTTTTGGCGGCCAGAGATTCGTGAACAATATGACTTGAGAGGACGATCACGATCAAATTCCATAAAAAGGGAAAGACGCATCAATGGCACTAGTAGATACTCCCACAAACGATCATATGCTTTGGCATATTTTGCATTTGTGTCTATCTTACTGATTGATAGCGAAACATGAGATGTGTTCATTACATATGCCTTGCAAAGAATAGTTGTAGTAAGTATGAAAAGACGAGTTTATCTGCGCTACACGTCGCTTAAGTTTCCAGTACCACCTAAAGAACGCGAGTTTGAT
>JBCDFA010000128.1:0-18927 GCA_039178835.1 Chloroflexota bacterium | reverse complement strand
TTGGCTGGGCCACCTCAACCGTGAGCAGCTCGAATTTGTGGAGCTACTGGTGAAGAATCGCGGTAATATCAACGGTGTTGCCAGTGATCTCAAAGTAGCCTATAACACCGCACGTAGCCGCCTCGACGATATTGTAACCTCTCTGGGCTATGGTGTTCCGATGGATGGTCAACGCGCTGATCGCCGTGCTGTCCTTGATCGCCTGGCCTCGAAGGAGATCTCGGTCGAAGAGGCGATGCAATTACTGAAGACATAGTGCGATAGGACATATGGAGCAATATTATGACCCCCTCGGATGAGAGCTTACGCATTCTCAAGATGGTTGAAAGCGGGCAGATTAGCGCTGAAGAAGGTAGTCGACTGTTTGAGGCACTCCGCGAAAATGTTCAGCGCACCAAGATGGATACTCCGCCGACGCCACGCTCAATACGGGTTCGGGTGACTGACTTGAGCACCCGTCGCTACAAAATGAACGTCACTGTTCCTATTGGCCTGCTCAATGTTGGTATTAAACTGGGAGCGCGTTTTGTCCCCCGTGGAAGCAATGTGGCAGCTGAACAACTCCTGCGCTCAATCGAAAGTGGTGTCACAGGGCGTGTATTTGAAATGCAGGACCTTGAAGAAGGCGAACGAATCGAAATTTTTGTTGAATAACAGAGAACAATCCCCAGTATGGAGGTACCAATATGACACAACAGACATTCCCAGTTGGTGAGATTCCACGATTGACCATCACCAATTGTAGTGGCGATATTGAAATTCGTGTGTGGGACGAACGTGTGATAGGAGTTGAGACAGATGCTGTGGTGCAGCCAACCACTCCCGAAGGTGAGGGCGTTATTGTCAGCGATATTTCTGCTGATTTGCTCATCCACATTCCTGGTAACACAGATATGGTGATTGAGGCGGTAAGTGGCGATGTTACTATCGATGGTGGACAGTCTCTTTCACTGACCAGCGTTCATGGTGATGTAGAGATTAAGGCAACTGATGCAGTGTGGTTACGCGACATTAGCGGAGATGTAGATATAGAAGAAGCTGGCTCCTTGACAACCCAGGGCCGTATCAAAAGTGACGTCAATATCTCGAACGTCGGTGCGGTTGAAATCGAGGAGGTCGGTGGTGATCTGGAAACAAACAACGTGCCCTCCCTGATTGTGCGCTCCGTCCATGGCGATTGTGAAGTAGTTGATGTCGTTGACACCTTCCACTATGGTGAGATCGGTGGCGATCTTGAAGTGCACGGCGTTGAACAAGTAACGGTTGTTGGTGGTTCTGTCGGTGGTGATTGCGAAATCGACAATGTCATGAGTGTGCATATTGGTGATGTCGGCGGTGATGTAGACATTACGCATGTTGTTGATACGGTAAAACTTGGTAGCGCTGGCAGTGATTGTGACATTACAGAAGTAACAGGTAACATTATGGTGAGCAGCATCGGTGGCGATGCAAAACTCCAATCCTTGAGTGGTAATTGGTTGGTCGGAAGTATCGGAGGAGATGCGGAGTTAGCTAGTGCCTTCACTCCAGGTAGTGTGTCGCAGGCAACCATTGGTGGTGATGCCGAGATTGAGCTGCCCGATGAGCCAAATATCACGATTCGTGCAACGGTCGGCGGCGATATACGTGGAACAGATGTCGTGGCGGTACCCGGTGACATGTCGTCCATTGTCTATGGTGAGGGATCGGCGCAGTTAGAGCTGATGATTGGCGGTGATCTTGAATTACGTGGTGCCGGGAGTCCACGTTCCTCCAGTTCTTCCTTTGGCAATTGGGAGCAGTTTGGCGAAGAGATGGGGCGTATGGGTGAAGAGATAGGACGAGTAGGCGAGGAAATTGGTGAAGAGATGGGGCGTATGGGTGAAGAATTGGGCCGCGAGATGGAGGGAATGTTTGGTGATTGGAGGAAGGGTAAGCGCAAAGATTGGTCGAAGAAAGCGCATAAACAAGCAGAGCGTGTGCGTCAACGCATGGAAGAGCGCCGTCGGGAAGCAGAGAAGCGGGCTCGACGTTCACAGGAGCGAGCGGAACGGATGCGCCGGCGCACGGAAGAACGGCATCATAGAACACAGGAGCGTGTGCACCGTGCTCAAGAGCGAGCAGCACGTTATGGTGCTCGGAAGTCACGGGTCCGTTTTCGAGTGAATGATCGTGAGTGGGAGTTTGACCCGGCACGGTTAGAGCGGATCAAGGAGCAAGCACGGCAGGCGGCACAGGAAGGTGTAAGTGGTGCGATGGCGGCAGTTGAACGTGCTATCGCAGGTATGGGTGCCACACCACCGACACCACCGACATCACCGATGTCGCCAACACCACCGATGCCACCAACATCACCGATGTCGCCAACACCACCGATGCCACCAACATCACCGATGTCGCCAACAGGCAATCAGGAGGAAGATCGACCATATGTGGCAACAGATGCAACGATTAATCTTGCCACAGAACAACACCCAACTGAGGCAGCGCCGCCTATCAATATTGAAGAAGAACGTGCTGCTATTTTGCAGATGGTCGCCGAAGGTCGGATTTCGCCAGAAGAAGGCGACATGCTGCTTGATGCATTGGGATAAGATATAGTTTCTATCGCGACATTGAAGAGGTGCGTTGGGAGAAGCACCTCTTCAATACATGTGGTACACTAACTGGCATTCTGAGCACGACACAAGTGAGGAGTTTTTATGGCAGATCCACGTACCACTAAATTGGCAGAAATATTGGTTGGTTATTCAGTTGCAGTGCAACCCAACGATTGGGTTCTGATCAATGGTCATGTGTTGGCACTTCCCCTTGTTGAAGAAGTGGTCCGACAGGTACTCCAGGCGGGTGGGTATCCAACAGTTTTGTTGAATACGGATGAGATAAGTGAAATTATGTTGCGTGAAGGGAACGAAAGCCAACTACAATGGATTTCGCCATCTGAGCAGACTGCCTATGAGCAGATGGATGTGTCAATTGGTATTCGAGCAGCCTCAAATACCCGCGGTTTTACGAGTATTGATCCACAGCAAATACAACGAGCACAAAACTCACGACGCACACTCCAGCAAACAATAATGCAACGTTCGGCTGACGGAAAGCTTCGTTGGGTTGGAACACAGTATCCATGTCCTGCGTATGCACAGGATGCTGACATGAGTCTGTCTGAGTATGAAGACTTCGTGTATTCAGCCACATTTGCCGATCAGCCCGATCCTGTCAGTTGCTGGAACGATATTCATCAGATGCAGCAGCGTCTGGTTGATTGGCTGAGGGGGAAGCGCGAGGTGATCGTGCGTGGGCCGCATATTGACATGACGCTCTCTATTGATGGGCGGACATTTGTCAACTCGGACGGCAAGAAAAACATGCCGAGTGGTGAGATTTTTACCGGGCCAGTAGAACAGTCTGTCAACGGTTGGGTTCACTTTACCTATCCAGCGATACGCGGCGGACGTGAAGTTGATGGTGTTGAATTTGAGTTCAAAGATGGGAAGATTGTGCAGGCACGTGCCCGCAAAGGAGAAGAGTTTTTGCTCAGTCAACTTGACAGCGATATTGGTGCACGATATCTGGGTGAGTTTGCTATCGGGACAAATTACGGTATTGATCGCTTTACCAAGAGCATTCTCTACGATGAAAAGATTGGTGGGACGCTCCACATGGCCGTTGGCGCCGGATACCCTGAGACAGGAAGTGTCAACCAATCAAGCGTTCACTGGGACTTCATCTGCGACATGCGTCAAGAAAGCGAGATCCTTGTCGATGGTGAGTTGTTCTACAAAGATGGGCAGTTTCAAGTATAAGTGACAAGTTAGATAACATTGTTTTCGCTTTTCTGTGTTTATTGCTAAGCAGGTTGAAAAAGTGATGTGGGATGCCATGTCAAACAGCCTGCTTGTACTATTTCCTTTGAATTTCCTCTATCTGTGTTCCCCTCTCGAGTTTGTATGGCTGCTTCCGCACGATATGTTTTAAATACAAGTTATTGAATGTTAATTTTTGAATAAAAAAGTATATTTTCATTGACATTTATAAACGAATAGTTTACTATCAGTGTAAGTTTCGCATGTGAAATAAATACCTTCATCTTACTGTTAACACCTTAAGGAGGATTTGTTATGTCGACCACGCTTATTCGTCGTCTAACAACCTTGATCGCTCTAGCACTGTTCAGTACGTTTTTAATCATACCTGCCCAGTCATCTACTGTCGCTGCCGCCCCTGAACATGCTGCTTCGACTCAGGCGTGTAAAGGATTTACCAACACAATGACCTATGGTCAAATCACCGTTCGTCAGATCATGGATGCTGGCATTCCCATTCCTGATGCGGCTAAGAACTTTCTCGATCAGATTGTGATCACTGAGCCAGTGGCCTACGCACAGTTAAAGGGAAGCTGGTGCTTTGACAATATGCGCGTCACATCATACGATGTGCGGCCTTTAGAGGCCTATCCAACAGGTTATGGAACAGGTCTCTTTTTCAAAGTAACACCAGTCGCGACCGGTGCTGTGTATTGGGAGGAATATGGGAATGGTGCTACGCGTTACCGTATTGCACAATCCAGAGCCGACGTGTACTTGAACAATCCTGCAGAGATTACGCTGAAGATCCCGGCAACTGATATTGGTATCAAGATACCACCAGGTCAGTACTTGATGTACACCATGCGTACAGATACTTTACTGACTGGTTTTGGAAATGCAACCTGTGCCGGAACAAACTTTGCACCATGTAATGTGGTAACGTACTAGGCTATGATTTACTGTGGAGCGTTCTGTACACCAGTGCGCTCCGCAGTTATGGTATTTGGCTCAAAACGAATATACATGAAAAGCTCTATAGCAAAGGTGGCTCAATGCTGTAGTTGTGAATATAGAGCGAAAAACGTAGGTCTTATCGTTGTTGATACATGTAGCTTGATGGTGTTTACAATCCTCTTCGTATCGCGGCGGCAATAGCTTCGCCACGACGATGCACACCCAGTTTGTCATAAATGTTGCGAAGATGGAAGCGTACTGTCCGTTCGCTGATATACAATGCCTCCCCAATTTCAGAGTTATCTTTTCCTTCAACGAGTAGTTTCAGTACGTCAAGTTCGCGCCCACTCAGATCCAGGTCGTCCGTGTTTCCATTGTTTGTGGCATTGTTTGGGGTGGTCTGTTGTGACAGCATACCGGTTGCCACACTAGCACTGAGCCAAATACCACCAAGGTGGACAGCGCGTATTGCGGTTGTAATGGCTTGTGGGTCTTCATCCTTCATAACGTATCCTTTGACCCCCATGTGGAGCAGTGACATGACCTGTTCTACATCCCCATACGCGGTGAGGATTAAAACATGTGGATTCTTTGGAAGTGTGAGAACTTGCTCTAGAAGCGCTTGTGTTGGCAAGCCAGGCATACTAAGATCGAGAACAAGCACATCAGGCATGGTTTCTTGTACAACTTGAAGCGTCTGATCACCATCCAATGCTTCGCCGATTATATGAATGTCACTCTGGGTCTTTAATTCACTGATGATACCTGCCCGCACTATTGGGTGATCATCAGCAACGACGACAGTAATCTTCTGGTCTTTCTGCATAGTAGTGTGTGCAATTGCTTCATTCATCACAATGGCCCCTCTCTTATGTTAGTTCGTGGAGACTGCCATCACAATATATCCTGATATCCAATTACGTTCCAGACAACACATATACCATAACATATGCGTCTATGCCTAACACCTCCCCACGTATACTGAGATGAGCATGTTAGAGGCTCATATGTGCCTTTCTTTTCACCATCAACGACAAATCCCCCTACGCCATTTCCTCAACAACAAACCCAACTTTGTCATATTACTCTAAATTGTTGGTCAGTTCTAAAGATCGTGGGATGTGAGCATGTAATCGAGTGCCATGATTTGGCTGTGACTGCACTTGCAATGTACCGTGCAAGAGATGTAGCCGCTCCTGTACCCCAAGCAATCCAAAATGAGCGTGTTGAAGAAGATGATTTAAGTTGCTTGGTACGTCGAAACCATGTCCATTGTCCTCAACAATGAGTTCAACCATATCATCTCGGATCGTTAACCATATCTCTATATAATTTGCGTGAGCATGTTTCTGTATGTTTGATAACGCTTCTTGGAGCACACGATAAATACATATAGCCGCATCTTCTGAGAGTGTTTGCTTTGTGTCTTCCTGGAGATGTGACACGATCTGTACATCACTATGACAGGCCATGGTACGGAGCTGCGAACGAACGGCTGCAACGAGGCCTAGATTATCAATTGCGGGAGGACGGAGTTCCGTACAGATTCGACGCACATCGTTCAGAATGACTTTTACATCACTTTGCAACTGAAGCCCTTGACTCTGCACCTTGATGTCTCCATGGCCACGCAAAGTGGAAAGGTAATAATTTAGTCCTACCAGTGCTTGAATGATTTCATCGTGCAGTTCTCGCGCCAACCGCTTACGCTCCTCTTCACGTGCCTTTAACACTTGTTGATGGAGTTGTTGTTGTTCGTCGGCCCGTTTATGCAACTCATTAATCAGTAACTTATTTTGTATAACCACACTGGTTTGTTGAACAACCACATTCAAAATGTCCAGATCGTTGACATCAAAACCCTCACTGCCCCGTTTGGGCCCCAGCATCCAGAGACCAATGAGTTGTTGTGATGCATACATTGGTACCCACAGTTTAAACTCATCGTTTGCTATCATCTTTTGTTCATCTAGAGAAAGCTTGTCTGAGGTTAACATATCTTCCAGTTCAAAGGTACTGACTGGATGTGGGTTTGTTTGAAAATAGTGATACACCACACTGGTAATGGGAATAGCTTTTCGTGAGGTGGTTGATTGTATATCGCATGTTAGTGAGGATCCTTCTATTACCAGATGGCCATGTTGATCAGCTAACAGTAAGCGAACGTGATCAATATGCATGGTAGTTTGAATGCCATGTACAAGCATTTGTGCTAACGAGGTTGCATCTTCCGGGCGTTGGTCTAGCATGTTGGTCATACGCTGAACCACAGAACGGTAGTCGTACCAACCACCATACAAGAGGTGATTGACAAAGATAAGCAGACGTCGATAGAGGATGGGGGCGATCAACGAAAATACTAATACGATGACCAGATTGATCAGTGGATGTGATAGGTGCTGTGTTGTAACGACACCCTCAAGAGCAATATGCATCATGAGGTATAGTCCACCCAATAATGTCGCAACCAACACTGATACAGCACTGCGGCTTACGTATCGATCTAGATGAATCAGTTGATATCCAAGTATGGCATATCCATAGGTCAGTGGCAGAATAATCAGAAACAGAAAAGCAGTTTGATAAGGAAGCAATAAACGATCAAATATGAGTATGGGTATGAGGTAAAAGCTGAATAATGGTACAAAGGCTACTATACCACCTAAGACGACCAAGCCAATCTGACGGCGCATATCGGGTGTTCTATTGAGCAAGTAAGTTCTGACAAGTAAGCCAACGACTATCACGAGCCCACCCACAAACCATAAGTTACGAGCATCATACAGATTCAGTATGGAGACTGGTTGTATGGTTGAGTCAAACCAGACTGTCAGCAAGCTACCTGAAGTAGCTACCCCATAGAGTGCTATCAAGAACCATTTTTGAGACCAAGGCAGGGTAGTTGGAAAGTACATATGAAGATGTACAACTATTGGCACAAACCACCAGATTGATATCTTGTAGAGTTGTGACACCCAGTATGGCTCGAAGGATGAAAGCTGTCCAGTTACAAGGATGGTTATAGAGATTTGACAGAAGATGAAGAAAAGCAGGCTCCGTGCGTCCCTTGTTTTAAAGAGTAAGAAGACCAAACTAAGTAGCCAAAATGTGAGTGCAGCAAGAAGTGCAGTTGTCCGCTCCAGGACAATTAAAGGAGCAGGTGCAATAGCTTGCAGATCGATAGTCATTGGTCTGCCATCTCGCTCTATTTGCAACTCTGTTGTCGATGTTAATTGGAATTTGGCAGCAAGATTGATTTTGGAGATAGACTGACCGTTTATGCTTGTGATAGTATCTCCTATTTGTAGAAGACTGCTTGCTGGACCTTCCTCTTGAATAGAGACGACTCTACCTGTACTCCCCGACCAATCCATGCCAGGATCAGGATATGAAGCCAGACGCCAGAAAGCTATCAGAATGATGGATAAGAGCACGATGGTTGAGCAGAGTTGAATGACGAATGTGCCGAGCCAAACTTGATAGTTTGCTTGTCGGAGCGCTTGATTGTTGATCATTCGCTGCACCGCCGTATAAGTTGGTCTATCTCAATTAGATAACGAATACTGTTCGTTTCTCAGGTGCAGTAGATGTATTTAGATGTATTCATTATCCAAGGCTATTAGAACATTACTTTTATATAAAGATACGTTTTGTTGACTTTTAGGATGGTTATCTTTACCTAAATAATAACACAGTTCTGGGCATATGAAAACCTACCAGGATTTTTGCCACAATTACCTGTCGATATCGACAGTATGACATCCAAAAGTGGTTACTAAGTATGCCGTACTGTGCGTTGTAACAGGACGATTGTATATGATACAGTTAGTGCGAATGAGAAATAACATAAACCCTCAATATACGAATAGAGTTTTGACGATTGTTATATAGAGATTATTTTTATTGAAGTGTTATGGAAATTCAAAAGTTTCTTATTGTTGATGATGTGTCGTCCTTTCGCCTGATACTTCGCCAGATTTTGCAAAAGCACGATGGGTGGATTGTGGTTGGTGATGCACACAACGGCGTGGAGGCGGTGGAACGAGTTTTAGAATTGACACCAGATGTGGTGCTCATGGATGTGGCTATGCCGTTGCGTAATGGTATTGAGGCGACTCGTCAGATTAAGCAAATATTACCGCAGACACGCATCGTCCTTTTTAGCGGACATTTTGATGATGAATTTCGGCGAGAAGGGATACGGGCTGGTGCTGATGCGTTTTTATATAAAGAAGATATTGATACAGTTACTCTTAAAGATGTGCTGAAAGAACATGGAAATAGGAAATAGCTTATTTACAGTTGATACATATTACTTATTTCACATATTATACAAGGTTATATCTAGGAAGGTTCCAGCATGTCTCTCGCAAAACTAATCCACCGTATTGTGACCGACGATCCTTTTTTCCACCAGTTTCTGCAAGATCCCCAGGCTGTGCTTGAGTCAGTCGGATTGATGCTTGATGAGCAGACGCTAATGGTAGTCACGAAAATATTGTCGTCTCATCCGAAGGTACACGAGCTCTGTGTTATGGCTGGATCAACGATACCATATTCTCAGTGGGAAGCATAATGAGTGTATGTATGGCAGATATAGCGCCTATGAAGACAGTTGATGAAGCTGTCAAGGTAGAATTTACCGTGGCCAATGCACCCGCTGATTTTGTTGCGCCGGTTATGGCTGAACTCCTGCCATCACAAAAAGCCCCGCCTGATGATATGGATAGGTCATCAATGCTACGCTACTTACCGTCTATGTGTGCAGATGCGCTTGCAACAGATGGTCAGGCTATCACTCTTGTAAGTAATGCTTGGAATTTGTATTACAGAGCAGCGCACCTGCTTGATGCCATCGAGGACGGAGATACGTTAAAAGATCACTGGGCTAACCAATCTAACGGGGTAACCATCAACGCTGCCATAGGTATGATGACAAGTGCATCGCTTATGTTGAATAGGCTTGAGCTACTGCATATTGATCCAGACGTGGCTCAAGCTATTCGGGCTGAATTTGATCGAACCGTTCTTGCCATGTGTGCTGGGCAACATCGTGATTTGACAGCACAATATCCTTCACTAGATCAATGCTGGCAAATTGCCAGGGCCAAATCGGGTACGTTCTTTGGACTAGCTTGTCGCGCAACAGCCCTTGCAGCTGGTGCGTCACCAGCCACAGTCGAGCATTTGGGGACTTTTGGCCAGCATTTAGGCTTGCTTATCCAAATTCTTGATGACTTGAGCGATCTCTCCCCTGCGGTTGGTGTGCGCAGTGATTTGCAGCAGCCCCATGGGTGTACGTTGCCGATGGCATACGCTATGGAAGTGCTCTCTGATGATATGCGTGAAGTGTTAGAGCGTGCACATGCCGATGCATCTCAGGATGTAGACGCTGAAGTCACCGCGCGTGAAATCATCATTCAACAGGGCGCACTCGTGTATCTTAGTGTTGAGGCACATCGGTGCCATCACATAGCTGTTGACGCACTTGAGCATGCTGTGGCTCCCTCACCAGCACGAACCACGCTCCGGCATGTGCTCGACATGTTCCTTGTCTAACTTCCTACAAATCATCCTATTACATGATAAATAGCATCTGTATTAATTGGTTTGGTGCATAGAGCCACCCCGTCTGGAGCGGATCGTCGTGCTAAAAAATGGCTACAGACACCAGTCCATCTAAACTCAGATGGTGCCATCTAGCATAGTAAGTAGTTCCCATAAACAATAAATGTCTTGTCGTTACCTGGCGTAGGTGAAGGTTTGATCGTGCAAACACACATCACGAGCAACCTGATAGACAATTCAATGCAGACATTCTGCCGTGGTGAGTGTTGCATTGTGCCTATGTCACTGTCTACACCAAGTAACGGTTCATTTAATTGTATTTGTACATGTTAGGCGTCCGGTCGGATTGTATAGACCATCGTAAAAACCTGGTAGTCGCAACCAGATGGAATGACTGAGATCATGGACAAATGTTGCATGTCATATTGTCTCGATACTGTCCAAAGTCTAACGTACAAGATAGGCGTGTATTATGATAGCAGTTGCGACAGTCTAACTGCCTATAGGTTGTTCCAGATAGTGGCGATGTGAGCAAAAGAAAGCTTGGGTAGTTTTATGGTGCGAGGATTTGGTATGTGTGGGTTACCCTGCATCTCATTGGTCAGTAGTAACAATGTGGCATTCAGTATCCACGGTTTTGTGGCACATTGATATGGTTACTTCGTATGCTGCACTGTGTCCAACGACCAAGTTCTATCAATAAATATGCCATTGTTATACAAGCATAGTGTGTCTGTGATAGCCAGTGCACACGCTGCGCCGGATTTGATCCAAGCGGTCTAATTAGAATAGCGTAGAGACTTTATCTACATCAGGGATGTTCTCCCGCGAGTATGCGAACCTGAGGTACTACCACAAGTATTACTTCGTGTGTAGTTAACACGAATGTAGAGTTGATCACAATCACCCCCAGCCCTTGTTATCAATACGTTGGTTTCAATGTTGCCCCTAAACACAAAATATGGCCTGTATAGCTATAGCTTCTATGTTGCAGTGAAGGCATGGAGAAGCGTATATTAATGCCAGTTCGGGTTAAGCAATAGCAATGGTGGCAGTTTCTCCAACTGCAAGAATGGCTTTTGGGACTGATTTCAGTAGGCAATTAAACCATATACGAGACTGACCAAGAAGTTGATAAGTGTGCGATGGTGTATGCTCGATCTGGGAAATGTTTTTCAAGTGGTCGATAATCATCTCCGCAATTACCTGTTTTCGTCACCACACCAGGTCGAGCAGTAGGCGTTCTAGCTTTTCTCATCTGCTTGTGTCGCTGTGTCAGCTTGAACATGAGCAACGCGGCATCATTGTTGAAGACCAACTGCCGTTTAATTCCCCAAAACCAATCAACCAAGGATTTGCCGCGTGCTGTGATGCAGGTAGATGTGGCGATGTGCCACACGGCTAGCTTGGTAGAGGCGTCCAAGGCCCTACCGCTACAGCGGACCATACACGAGTGGTAGTAGACCACAAGCGACAGGAGTGCTCTAGGAAAGCCCCTCAATAATCGATTATAGCTGACCAGAGGGCGAAACTTGCTGCGGAGATGGGGGCACATGAATGGTAGAGAACGTGTTGAACGTGCGCTCGCGTGACCGATAAAAGAGGATCAGCATGGTCACAATATCACGTAAGACAAGTTTCCGTGGGCGATGGTGCTTCTTCGCGTTGTCATTCAACCGGTGGTGCGGCCAGTGTGGCTCAAATACGCGACAGAAATTATCAGCAGCACAAAAGAGTTCGCATACACGCATAATGGGGTTTCTTTTTGATGATAGCTTTGGTTTCAGCACCCGTAGTGTAGCCGAAAATGGCGCCCTGACGTTCTATTAGGGTGATGTGGCAGGTAAAACTATGCTAGTTGACAGTTTGTGTTGTCAGTTTGGACACCCGAAACTACCGCATCCGACAGGTATGCAATATGGGTATCAGATATTTCTCTTATTGGATGATCCAAGACTCTTAATAACTAATCATATGTGTGTAATCTCCTACCATGGGTGAAACCCCTCTTAGTGGTCTGCAGGTGTTTGTCGTGAGCAATGTGGCCAACAGTAGTGTGTAGTCTACAGCCCTTTTGTTCCCTGTCAGCTATGACAGGGAGCGCTCACAATGTTTTGGTAAGTGGGAACTGTCGGACCCACTATTGTGATAGGGTGTTTTTATGTGTTAAAAAAGTAATAACTTATTAAACAGGTATGTTCATAAGGAAGGGCAAATGAGTCAACAAAATCAAACACCCATGTTCAAAGTTGTTATGAATCACGAAGATCAGTTTTCCATCTGGTGGAACGACCGAGAAAATCCTCCCGGCTGGCGTGATGTCAACAAGCGCGGGACCAAGAACGAGTGTCTTGCCTACATTAAGGAACGTTGGACCGACATGCGTCCGTTGAGTGTACGGAGATCGATGGATCAAGCATATCAGCAACCAATAAGTTAGGAGGAATTAAACAATTTACAAAACGGCTCACAATGAGCCTTGACCTGTTTGCTTGAGTAAAGTGTTTACTACCGTTTGGGTTTGTATCCATCGCTTGCCCACTTGCACTTTGGCTTATAAATGAGAATAGTAGGGTCTCCACAATTACTAGGAAAGGAGTATGAGTGTTTTGATTAAGATGTGTATGACTGTGGGCAGCGTGTGTTTTTGATAGGTAGTTTAAATAGTGTAATGGGATAAAAGAAATGAGATGTGTTGTGTACGATAAAGTGTTTGGTTGATTAATACGTTTAAGCCGTTTCTGGCACTGGCCAGTAAGGCGTATGGTGATGGTCAAAATGCAACGCGTATGTTCCCTGTGTCATTTTTGCGCCAACCTTGTCAATAGTATTTGGCGTTATGGGAAGACAAACCAGTACGTTGCCCGACATCGCATCACCTGTTTCTATGTCGCAGTCTAGTTTATTTGTTGGAAAGGTCAACAATTGTGATCAATATTCAAGGAGATGTAGTGCGTTCAGCACACTACTCTTTTCGTCAAGGGCAACCACAAAGTGTCTGGAAGCGCGTAGGTGTGCCCCCAATACAAAATAAGGTGAGCGCGTTATGACTATGAAAGAACTTTATTCAGAAGTTGTTACTCCTGCTCCTGTTCGTTATCGTCTTCGAGAAACGTTAACTATTAGCGATAGGAAATTATCGATTAATGATTTGGTACGAGTTTCGCGTAGAGGTATGCCAGTAAGAGTGACTGATGAGCCACACGTTCTTGATCGTGTTGAGGCATCACGTGCCTATATTACCAAGGCTGTTGAAGATGGCTTGCCAATCTATGGTGTTACATCAGGATTTGGGGGCATGGCAGACGTTGTTATTTCACCAGATGAGGCCGCTGAACTACAGAATAATGCAATGTGGTATCACAAGACAGGTGCGGGCGGGCGTTTGCCAGTTGATGATGTTCGTGCTGCTATGTTGCTACGGGCTCATTCGCACTTGTATGGTGCCTCTGGTATTCGCTTGGAGATTATTCAACGTATAGCTCTCTTTCTCAATTCCCAGGTGACACCCCATGTGCATGAGTTTGGTTCAATCGGCGCAAGCGGTGATCTTGTCCCACTCTCCTACATTGCTGGTGCGGTAATGGGGCAAGATGCGTGTTTTCGAGTTGACTTTGCAGGGGAAGACATTGATTGTCTTACTGCGCTCGAACGCCTCAACCAGCCACGACTCCGCCTAGAGCCCAAAGAAGGGCTGGCAATGATCAATGGCACTTCTGTGATGACTGGTATGGCAGCACATTGTGTTTATGATACCCAACGATTGCTACAACTAACGCTGAATGCTCATGCCTTAATGATTCAAGGGCTGAGAGGTACCAATCAATCATTCCATCCGTTCATTCACGAGCTCAAACCACACACAGGGCAACTGTGGGCTGCTAATACAATGCTGCGTTTACTCGAGGGTTCAAAGCTGATTCGTGATGAGCTTGATGGCCAGCATGATTATCGTGACCATGATCTCATTCAAGATCGGTATTCACTGCGTTGTTTGGCGCAATACCTTGGGCCAATTGTTGATGGGATTTCCCAAATTGCTCAGCAGGTTGAAGTTGAGATGAATACGGCTAATGATAATCCACTTATCGATAGCCAGAAGCGGGTAAGCTACCACGGCGGCAATTTTCTTGGGGAATACATTGGTGTTTCCATGGATCAGTTGCGCTATTACATTGGTTTGTTAGCCAAGCATCTGGATGTGCAAATCTCGCTGCTGGTTTCACCTGCATTTAGTAATGGCTTGCCAGCTTCATTGGTTGGTAACTCTGAGCGTAAGGTCAATATGGGCTTGAAAGGTCTCCAGCTGTCTGGAAACTCCATGATGCCGTTGCTCCTGTTCTATGGTAACTCACTGGCTGACCGTTTCCCGCCACATGCTGAGCAGTTTAATCAGAACATTAACAGCCAGGGTTTTGGGTCTGCTTATCTGTCGCGACAATCGCTTGGTATCTTTCAGCAATATATGGCTGTTGCCTTGATATTTGCTGTGCAGGCCGTTGATATGCGTACATATCGTTTAGCCGGACACTATGATGCACGTGCGTGTCTTTCGCCTGCTTCATCACGTCTGTATGAAGCAGTACGTTCAGTTGTTGAGCGACCACCTTCGAAGCACAAACCATATGTTTGGAACGACGACGAACAACCACTCGATCTCGATATTGCCCGTATTGCTGCCGATATTGCTTCGGAAGGATTGATTATTGAAGCGCTTGAAGATCAGCGCAACCAGGAGATGATCTATGTCTAAGTGTCTTATTTGTGGTGCAGAAATTACCCCATTTATGTCATTTGGTCGTATGCCAATTGCAAATGGGTTTTTAACAGAGAACGATTTTGATCAGGAATATTTCTTCGATTTGCAGGTAGGGTTTTGTCCTGATTGCGCGATGGTGCAATTAACTGAGCTCGTCGATCCAGAGAAGTTGTTTCACGATCAGTATGCCTACTTTTCGTCTATGTCGGTACATATGGCACAGCATTTTTCTCTGTTTGCTCAGACTGTACGCGAACGCTATCTGCCTGGAACTGATCCGTTGGTTGTGGAAATCGGCAGTAACGACGGTATCCTTTTACGCCATTTTGCAAACGCTGGTATTCGTCATGTCGGAGTTGAGCCATCGGCCAATGTTGCCGAGGCAGGACGAGCACATGGGATCAATACGATTGTTCGCTTCTTTAACGAAGAGACCGCAGAGGAAGTGTTCAACAACCATGGACCTGCCGATGTATTGCTTGGTGCCAATGTTATCTGCCATCTACCGAATATCCACTCGGTGATGCGTGGGGTACAAACATTACTTAGCGATAAGGGGGTATTTATTTTCGAGGAGCCCTACCTTGGCGACATTATACAGAAGAATTCATACGATCAAATCTACGATGAGCATTACTTTTACTTCTCGCTCCATTCATTACAGAATTTGTTCAAGCAGTATGAGATGGAAATTGTCGATGTTATGCCACAGTCAGTCCATGGTGGGTCGATGCGCTACGTAGTTGCACGACGCGGGACATGGCCAGTACAACCAATTGTATCTGAATACTTTCAACACGAGATTGAGTTGGGATTGACTGAGGCCTCCACGTATGAACTATTCAAACAGCGGGTTCATCAGTCACGTGAAGAATTGCGTGATCTGCTGACGGATCTGCGTCGGAGTGGCAAGCGCGTTGTTGCATATGGGGCGACATCAAAGAGTACAACTGTTACTAACTTCTGTGATATTGGCCCAGATCTCATTGAATATATCAGTGATACGACGCCAGGTAAGCATGGCAAGTACAGTCCTGGTGTTCATATTCCGGTGGTTCCGCATGAGCACTTCAGTCAAGACCAGAGTGATTATGCCCTCTTGTTTGCCTGGAACCATGGTGAAGAGATTATTGCTAAAGAGCAGGTGTTTCAGGAACAGGGTGGCAGATTCATTGTCTATGTTCCATCGGTGACTGTGCTCGATCATGTAGAAGAAGCGACGGTATAGCAACGAACAAAGCAGCACAAGAGGATTTCACAAATATACAATAAGAACTTGTATATTTGTGCCTCCTCTGATCAGGAGATAAGGTAAGTGCAATGGGAAATCAGATACCAGTAGCAAATCCCAAAGCAGGTGTTTTACGTCACCAGGCCGAATTTGAAGCCGCTGTACGACGGACTCTTGAGAACGGGCGTTATGTGCTTGGTAATGAAGTGCAGGCATTCGAGGCGGAGTTTGCTTCCTATAGTGATGCGTCTCACGGTATAGGGGTGGGTAGTGGCACTGAGGCTCTCCATGTGGCCCTACGTGCTTGTGGTGTTGGTGTGGGAGATGAGGTGATCACCGTTGCACACACTGCTGTAGCCACTGTTGCAGCAATTGAGTTGTGTGGTGCCACACCTGTCTTTGTTGATATTACACCGGACAGCTTTACTTTGGACCCCCAACAACTAGAAACAGCCATAAGTGAACGAACAAAGGCGATCATACCAGTGCATATCTATGGCCAACCCGCTGATCTTTCAGCAATCTGTGCGATAGCGAAAGAACATGGGCTACGTGTGATTGAAGATTGTGCACAGGCACATGGTGCGTACTACCGTGGTCGGCGTGTTGGCTCCTGGGGCGATATGGGGTGTTTTAGTTTCTACCCAACGAAAAACCTTGGTGCCATTGGGGATGGTGGCATGGTCATTACGAACGATGCTGCATTAGCCGAACGTTCTCGCTTATTACGTGAGTATGGTTGGGCTGAACGGTATGTGAGTCATATTGCTGGCTGGAATTCACGCCTTGATGAGCTTCAAGCTGCATTCTTGCGTATCAAGCTGCGGCATCTCGAAGAAGACAACAATCGTCGTGTGTGGTTGGCTGAACGATATCGAGAGGGATTGGTTGAGACCAAGTTGGTTCTGCCAGAAGTACAACCAGATACCTCACATGTGCATCATTTGTTTGTGGTACGGACAACTCAACGCGAACAGTTGCAGACGTACCTCGCAGACCAGGGTATTGGCACGCTGGTGCATTATCCGGTGCCGATCCACCTTCAACCGGCATATCAGTGTGATCTGGTAGGAAGTGAAAACCTTATTGAGACAGAGCGCGCAGCTGATGAGGTTCTTTCACTACCGCTGTATCCAGAGCTTGAAACAGATCGTCTGGACTACATTATTAATGTACTGCAATCATTTGACTGGGAGCGCATATGATCGACGGAGTCATTATCAAAGAGTTGGTGACACGCCCCGATGAGCGTGGTTTCTTTCGCGAGGTTATTCGTGTTACCGATCCATTTTTTCGGGAAGGATTTGGTCAATTGAGCCACTCACTGGTATATGCCGGTGTCGTTAAAGCATGGCATATCCATAAGATCCAGGTTGATTGGTGGTATGTAGCAAGTGGTTTAATCAAGGTTGGCTTGCATGATCTGCGTGAAACCTCGCCGACCTATCGAGAAACGAACGAACTGTTATTTGGTGATAATCAAAATGCACGTGTCTTGTGTATTCCGCCAGGAGTTGCCCATGGGTATAGGGGTATCAGTCCGATAACACATCTGTTTTATGTTACTTCAAATGTGTACAACCCCGACGATGAAGGGCGTATTCCTTATGATGCACCAGACATGGGCATCGATTGGCTTAAAGGACCAGAGATTACATGAATATCAAAACAACTTTTCACAGAAAACGCATCCTGATCACGGGCAGCACAGGGAACATTGCTACGAATTTGTTGCAGGAACTCAAACAGGCCGACTGCACCATTATCCGACTTTCGCGCCCAGGTACGCAATTTCCGAATATTGATGGCAAAGCGCATGTGCAAAACGTAACCGGTGATATGCGTGAGGCAGCTTTATGGAATGAGGTATTGGAGGGCGTCGATGTCGTTTTCCATCTTGCTGCACAAACCAGCTATGCTGGTAATGCCTTTCCAGATGATGACCTTGACATGAATTGTGTGCCAATGTTGCAGTTGTTGGAAACATGTCGTCAGCGCGAGTGGTGCCCGGCAGTGTTATTCGCCGGTACGGTTACACAGACGGGGTTACCTGATCACTTGCCTGTGGATGAAACCCATCCTGATCGCCCAATCAGCATATACGATCTCCACAAGCTTATGGCTGAACAATACCTGGAGTATTTTGCACGGCAGGGGTATGTGCGCGGAGCAACCTTGCGATTGGCAAATGTCTATGGTCCAGGTCCATCCGCCAGTGGTGCCGGACGTGGAACACTGAATGTTATGGCTCAGCGAGGACTCCTCAATCAGAAGCTTCCGATCTATGGCAGCGGCAATTATTTACGTGATTTTGTCTACATCTCTGATGTAGTTGATGCTTTCTTGCGTGCTGCCAAGTATATCGATCAACTCAATGGACATCACTATGTGATTGGGAGTGGCCAGGGTCATACGTTTGCCAGCACTATCCGGCTTCTGTCTGAACGGCTGGCGCATGTCGCTGAACGTCGTGCGCCTACGTATCATGTTGAGCCGCCGCGTCCATTGCTACAGATTGAACAGCGTAATTTTGTGGCCAACTCGAGTCGCTTTGCTGAAATTACTGGTTGGCGATCACAAGTAAACCTTACCGAAGGAATTGACCGAACAATTGATTATTATTTGAC
>JBCDFA010000127.1:0-18954 GCA_039178835.1 Chloroflexota bacterium | reverse complement strand
TTTTTCTGGAAAAAGACCTTATAAGATAACATTTGTCTATAAAAGTACCCTCACGAATAAGGGTTGTATAGCATACATCATATCTTAACTAAAGAAAGATATCCTACATAAGATACTCTCCTCTCAACATCCTGGGAAAGAAATAACCACACAGATATACTTGCCGTGTGGTTATAACAGTATCATTCGTTTGGGTGTACAAGTGTTATGTTGACCTACGACCTCTACGTCGCCGTCCTCCACGCCCAAAACCACGGACAGCCATAATAATCAGCAATAAAATAATTGAACCAAGAATCGACCATACAATATCAAAGCTAAAATTCGTTAGGATAATCGGCTGGTCAGCCGTCTGGGGGATAATACTAGCTGTTTGGAGAATAGGGGGGAATCCCAGTTGTTGTGCCAACCAACTCCCGATATATGCGCCTACTAAACCAACCATAACCGATGTAAGAAATCCACCAGGACTAAATCCGACAATCCATTCAGCAATCACACCGCAGATTCCTGCGATAACGAGAAAGATCAGCAATTCAATCAACGTCATCTGGCACCTCTTTCACTGTAGTAACTCTTTGTCAAAGCTTTTGTAAGGAGCATTCTGACATCACGTTACAGAGCATATCATACATAATATGCCATAGGACTTACATAGTCATTGAAACCTTATCCCAAATACCAGTCTTTATATCATTCGTTTGATTGGCCATCTCAACTCTGCCAACCTTGTAGTATATTGTACAACAAACCTTTGTAGCAATTCTCATGCCATCTACCATAAAAAAGCGCTGTCACCTGCCAAAAAATACGAGCACATAGGTAACAGCGCTTCTGAAATTATCGAGAGCAAATAGTCAACAACAGAACATCCCTACTACAAACGTTGAGCCTGTTCTACTAATTGCATAAACTCTTGTACATCAGTATCATTGGCAAACTGCGGTGCAATTTGCTGTGAAACCTCATACACATCATTCAAGGTATAATTCTGCTCATACTCACCCCCACGAAGCTGTTCAGCGAAGCCAGCTACTGTGACTGCAAGCTGCAATGAGGGAGTCGCACTTGCGAAATCCTGATCCACACCATCACGATAAAACGGAACAGCTAACTCCTGAACGTCTCCAGTCTCAGGATCTGCATATCGCATATGAACCGTAAATGCCGTATCACTACTACTCTGTTCACGCAATACAATCTCATACAGGGCTGTTACATTATGACCTGCACCAACCTCACCAGCATCTACACGGTCGTTACGAAAATCGTCATCAGCCACAGCGCGATTTTCATAGCCAAGGAGTCGATAGCGTTCTACGACATCTGGATTAAATTCAACCTGCAGTTTGGCATCTTTGGCGATGACTTGTAACGTACCTGTGAGATTTTCGACGAAAACACGCTGTGCTTCATCAAGTGTGTCTACATATGCATAGTTGCCGTTGCCATCATTAGCAAGTTGTTCCATCAAATAATCATTGTAATTGCCCATACCAAAACCGACTGTGGTGAGATATACCCCCTGAGCAGTATAATCACGAATGGTTTTACGGATGCCCTCAGGGTCAGTTGCACCAACATTGGCAACACCATCGGAGCAGAGGATTACCCGATTGATACCATCATTCTTGAAATGCTTACTGGCCAGCTCATATCCCATCTCCAATCCGGCTTCAGCATTCGTCGAACCTTCAATTTGTACACTATTGATAGCATCAAGTATTACTTCCTTGCGGGTAATACTGGTTGGTTCAAGAACAGTACGAGCGGTACTACCATATACGACGATAGCAACCTGATCGTCATCATTCAATTCCTCAACTAACAGGGTGAGTGACTCTTTCACAAGCGAGAGGCGATTATGGCCTTCCATAGAGCCACTGACATCAATAACAAAAACAAGGGAAGCATCTTCACGTTGATTCGTATCGATTATCTTACCCTGAATACCTACCCGAGCGATATGAGTTTCAGCGGCACCAAAAGGTGTAGTGGCGGCGTCAATATAAATACCAAACGCATCTTGCTCGGGTGCAGGATACTTGTAATCAAAATAATTCACGAACTCTTCGACACGTACAGCATCAGGAGGCGGAAGCTGATCGCTTGTAATATAGTTGCGGGCAGATGCGTATGACGCCGTATCAACATCAAGCGCAAAGGTAGACAAATTATCCTGTGTGGTCTGAATAAATGGATTAACTTCGATTTGGGGTGGAGCATTGACAGGAGGTGCTTCGTCCGTCAATAAATCTGTTCCTTCTTCACTGGCAGCGAATTCTTCAACAGCATCATCCATAGCCTCACCTTCAGCAATATCTTCTTCCAAGGATGATTCGTCAAGGAGTGCCGCTTCGTCAGTAGTCCCTTCCTCCGGGGGCGGTTCGGCGAGAGGTAGCGCTTCATCATCAGCGCTCTCTTCAACAGCAGATAGGCTGTCATCAGTGGCTGGTTGTGCATCCACTTCTGGTGCAGATCTCGCTTGCTCTTGAGACACAGGGGCTCCGCCACCACATGCTGACAACATCAGCATGGCAAGTACTATACTAAGACACAGGGCAGAGCGGTAGAATCTGGGTATCATAGTGATTCACCTCAATCATGAACATTACATATTCGAATGATCTGACTTGACTACCCCGGGTTATAGACAAGCTATACAGATGACGTTTCTGACAACAACATGGTTCCCACCTGTCACATCATTTTCTTAAAAAGAAAAACCCGTCTAAGACCACGACACATAAGCTACGCAATCCACGTTATAGAGCTTTGGAGATAGTGAAGATAAGGAGATATGAGAAGGCTTACGCTGAAGGGGATATTGTGTTTTGTTCACGACGTGCGTCAATAATGTCTGGGAGACGATTGAGTTTATCTAAAATTTTAGAAAGCTGCGCAATGCTATGAACCGAAAGTGTGACCATCAAGATGGCCCGACCAGGTTTCCGGGTCGTTAACTGCTCAACTGCCTCGATGTTAATACTGTTGTCAGCAATGGCATTGGTAATATCGCGCCACAAACCTACACGATCCCACGCTTCGACACGTATTGGAACAGAAAAACCCTGCTGTGGTTGGGTACTCCCCCACGAAACCTCGATCAATCGCGCACGATCCCGTTCATTTATGACGCTACGACAGTCAGCGCGGTGGACGGTCACCCCACGACCACGAGTAATATAACCAACTATTGGTTCGCCAACAACAGGATTACAACAACGCGCTAAGCGTGTAAGCATGCCTTCAGCACCACGAACCCGAATACCTGTAGAATCTGTCTTTCGCTCTACTTGTGGGGCTATCTGTGGAATATCGGCAAGGGTTTCTTCTTCTTTGACCTGTTGCGCTAACATTTTCTGGGCAACCTGACGAGCAGTAGTTTCACCACTACCAATCAGAGCAAATACATCCTCAATAGTCTTCGCTCCTGAGACACGTGCAATCTCATCAAAAGACGGGCCTAAACCCAATCGCTTGAGTTCTTTCTCAAGAAGATCGCGCCCTGCTGCTTCATTCTCTTCACGACGTAAACGCTTAAAGTATCGCCGTATTTGATTACGTGCTCCTGAGGTTTGGGCAAAATTAAGCCAGTCGCGGCTTGGGCCACGCGGGGTCTTAGATGTCATAACTTGTACAATCTCACCGCTTTGCAATTGATAGTCAAGCGGGATCATACGATTATTGACCTTGGCGCCTACACAACTATGTCCCACCTCTGAGTGAATACGATACGCAAAATCGACTGGTGTTGAGCCAACCGGCAAATCGATAATCTTCCCTTTTGGTGTAAAGACATACACCTGCTCTTCAAAGACATCCGTTTTGAGCGAGTCTACAAACTCCTGAGCATCGGTCAGATCACGGCGCCACTCGATCAGCCCTCGTAGCCAGGCTAATTTGGCTTCAAATGAGACATCGGTTCGGGCAAAACCCTCCTTGTATCGCCAGTGTGCTGCAATGCCATGCTCAGATACTTCGTGCATTTCACGTGTACGAATTTGAATTTCACATGGCTGGCCACCAGGGATAAGCACTGTTGTGTGCAATGAGCGATACATGCTTTCTTTGGGCATAGCAATGTAATCATCAAACTCACCAGGCACAGGGGGCCAGGTTGCATGGACAATCCCCAGCACTTGGTAACATTCACCAATCGTGTCAACAATAACACGGACTGCTAGCTGATCGTAGATTTGATCCAAACTAACATTTTTGCGCTCCATTTTCCGATAGATAGAATAGATATGTTTAGGACGGCCTGTAATATCAGGAACAATCTGCTCTTTTTCAAGTACATTAGTGAGACGAGAGATAACGCGATGAACCATTTTCTCGCGAGCATCTCGACGTAGTGATAACGCACGACTAATCTCACGGTACTTCTCAGGTCGCAGGAGTGCGAACGAGCGATCTTCAAGTTCCCATTTGATCTGCCAAATACCAAGACGATGCGCCAATGGGGCATAAATATCGAGAGTCTCACGGGCATTACGCTGTTGACTCTCTGCTCGCATGGCACCAATCGTACGCATGTTGTGAAGACGGTCAGCCAGCTTAACCAGAACAACGCGCGGATCATCGGCCATGGCAATAAACATCTTCCGATAGGTGCCTGCCTGGGCTTCTTCCTTCGTCTGATTTTCCAGCACTGTTAGTTTAGTGACGCCATCAACCAGATGAACCACTTCACAACCAAAAAGCTCTTCGATCTGTTCATGTGTGATAGGAGTATCTTCGATAACATCATGCAGGAGCGCTGCAGCAATAGAGGAGGGATCAAGTTCTAAACCAAGCAGAATATGTGCAACGGCTACGGGATGCTCAATATATGGCTCACCAGAGGCTCGTTTTTGGTCTCCATGGGCTTCATACGCGACAGCATAGGCTTTCCGCACCAATTCTGCATTACTCTCGGCCAGCTTACCGCGCTGATACCCTTTCATCAACGCTACTAACTGTGCAGCCGTCTCATCATACATAATTTTGGTGTTGGGACGAAGCAAAGTGGCAGAGCGTGCAGATGGGGCACGATGTGGAAGGTGAAGCGGTTCAGTTGCGGCGTCACTGCCGCCTGCCGCCAGTGTGGATGTTGTTTCCATAGACTTATCAACACGGCGACGAAAGAAGTTTCGTTATAATTAATCTAGTGAAATTCTCGATACTAAGGCTACTTTTAGTATGGTGTAGCATATCACGCAGCATGATCCTTGTCAAGGAATTTACGCCTTTGCGAAGATACCTGCTATAGATGCCTCTCACATTACAGCGCCTTCTGGCCAGTCTTTGGTACAATGCGATTATAGCAAACCCGGATACAGCTTTCATTAGAGCAAAAACGCAACTAATTCATGTTTCTAATGCATTCTGTAAACTAATCTCAATTTTGTAATGTGTATATACCAAGACACTATGACAAAACAAGAAGATTATAAGAATATGTCAGGAGAAAACGACAATGCGAACACACTCATACCTCGAACAATTTGCAAACCTGGACTTAGATCGCGCAACACGTACACACATTCCTGAGGTTGTATTTGCCGAAAACAAATCACCACATCAAACAGTAGAAATTACAAAGAGGTTACTTGAGAAGCGCAGGCGAGCCATGCTCAGCCGCGTTCCTGTTGAGACGCTTACTGCACTGGAAACAGCATTCGATGCTGATACCATAAATTGGAAACGTTATGCTGAAGGTCGTACACTGATCCTCCATCACTCAGACTCACATATTCCATTAAGCGGCGGTATCATTGGCATTCTGAGTGCTGGTACAAGCGACATTCCGATTGCGGAAGAGGCACACGCACTCTGTCAGGAAACGGGCTGTGTTGTGCATTCTTCCTACGACGTTGGTGTAGCTGGTCTTCATCGATTGTTTGAGCCATTGCAAGCCATGCTATCTGCACCGGTCGATGCCATTATTGTCGTGGCCGGCATGGATGGCGCACTCCCATCCGTAGTAGCTGGGTTGGTCGATGTACCAATCATTGGATTACCAACATCTGTCGGCTATGGCTTTGGTGGTGCCGGCATTGGTGCACTCACAAATATGCTTCAGACGTGTGCACCTGGGTTAGCCGTCGTCAATATCGACAATGGGATTGGGGCAGGTGCAATGGCAAGTAGAATAGCAATTCGTGCCGCTGCTGCTCGTGCTGAGGTCCCGATCACAAACGATTGATAGTACACAAAATATGCTACAATTCGCACACTCGTAACGTTACATCTGAACGAAGATATGGCAAAACTATCTCAGACCCGTCCGTTGACACGGTATATTGCCTATACTGATGTATTGCAATCTCCTATCGTTATTGCTTTACTGCTTGGATTAATAGCCCTTATGCCGCGTGTATGGGGGCTAGCTGATTTCCTCACGACAGACGAAGCCTATCACTGGATCAAGCGAACAGAGCAGTTCAGCGCCGCTATTGTTCAGCAAAACTGGGGAGACACCATCCAGACCGGACATCCTGGCGTCACTACGATGTGGTTAGGAAGTTTAGGGTTAATTATTGAGCGTGTTGCCCTGAGTAATGGATGGATCAATCAACCTTCGCTCATTGAACATTTAGCGTGGTTACGACTACCCTCAGCCTGGATTGAGACACTCATAATTCCCATTGCATATCTACTCTTGCGGCGCCTTGTCACACCAAGCACCGCGTTGATCACAGCTCTGTTATGGGCTATATCACCATATCTTATTGCTCATGCACGTGTTTTACACATGGATGCATTACTCACAACATGGGTCACTCTCAGCATTCTGTTACTTTTGCTTGCCACAAAAAGTGAGAACACATCTACCACAGCAACACCCATCAAAATAGTGCGGTGGCCAGTTCTAATCGCTTCTGGTGTATGCGCTGGCCTCGCACTTCTCACCAAAGGACCAGCGCTCATTCTGCTCCCTATTGCTGGTTTGCTGGTACTCTGGCGAATTCCTACCAGACCTGTAGTAACACGGGTATGGCATTCTATAAGGATATACTTCATATGGCTTATCGTAGCTGCTGTCATTATTTTTATGCTTTGGCCAGCGCTCTGGGTCGATCCGACACGTGCACTGGAACGCTATATTGGTGAAATTGTCTCAAATGGTGGGCGCCCCAATGGCGATGGACAATTCTTTCTTGGTCAGGCAGTAGGCGACCCTGGTCCGCTCTTCTATCCACTTGCGAACCTCTTCCGCATGACACCACTCACCTTGATTGGGTTGCTTTTACTCCCATTGGCATTGATGACTCCCAGAAGCCCAACGTTAACAAATGACCAAGTCACATCCTCAACCATCACACAGTTAAGGCAGAGGCAAACCCTGCTTGCGCTAGGTGCTTTCATCCTTTTCTGGACAGTAGTAATGACATTTGGCCCCAAGAAGTTTGATCGCTATGTCCTTCCAACCTGGCCAGCCCTCCTCGTACTTGCTGGTGCAGGCTGGGCAACAGGATTACACTGGTTATCGGCACAAAATTCACACCGCTTTTTGGCATGGCTTAAACCTCATGTGGTGGTCTTCACAATGATTATCTTTGGCCTGGGGCAAGTTTTATGGTATCACCCATACTACTTGAGTTACTACAATCCGCTCCTTGGTGGTGGCCAGGTTGCTCAACAGAACTTTCTGATTGGCTGGGGAGAAGGGATGGATCAAATCGGAAAGGCCATTCAGGATCGTCCTGACGTGGACCAGGGCGCAGTATTGTCTGCACTTCCACCAACATTACAACCATTTGTGTCAATTCCAGTCAAGAGTATTACCGAATTTGGCCAGTCTCCTGATAATTATGCTATCGTTTACTTAGAGTCTATCCAACGTGGTGCTCATCCAGAGATATATGACCGCATCCAACAAACAGTTCCTGTAGAACGTATCACAATTCATGATATCGATTACGCAACTATTCATCAGCTTCCCAAGCCATTTGCACAGCCAATCAGTGCTACCTTTGACGAGACATTGCACCTTCGCGGTGTCACAATCGAGCAAACCCCTGAGCAAACAATTGTCACTCCCTCGTGGGATGTGCGTGGCTCTATTGAACAAGACTATATGCTCTTTCTCCACCTATTGGATACGCAAGGCCACCGTGTTGCTCAAGTTGACGTTGCGCCGGGCGGTGGCGATGCCTTCCCTACCAGCGAATGGCAACCTGGGCAACAAATAGCAGTTCCTATTAACATTGGCATTCCCTCAGATATAGCATCAGGTAGCTACCAACTTGTCCTGGGGATGTATGATCCTACCACCAATACACGGATACCCTTTGAAGGCGGAACAGTCGTTGACCCACAACAAGCAGGCCCCCACGTATTGTTCCTTGATCTTGTGATATTTTGAGCCCATGATCGTTTATACTTATACATAACATAATAGTATCAACATCTATTTACCTAACCAATTGAAATGTATTCGCAATGATGAATATCGAAAACCAACTTCGCGACGAATTATCGCGCACAAAAGCAGAACTTTTGGCTGTACTTGCCGTTGGCCAGGCTTTGCGAGCCTCTCGCGATCTGCCGATCCTGTATCGCACCGTCGCTACACAACTTGCCAATGTCATTGAATTTGATGTCTTGTTCATCGGCCTCTATCAACCCAAAACAGAAGAAATGCTGTTTGTGTATGGCGTTGATGAAGGGGTTGTTGATGACCTCCACGTCCGCCGCCCACTGAGTCAAACACCACTGAATCAACGGGTTGTGCGTGAACGGCAGGCTGTCTATATCGAAGATCTTGATAATGATCCAGTACGACAAACAGGGTTGTTGATTCCCTTTGGCAAACACGAAAAACGCTCTAAAGCCTGGTTGTGTGCTCCAATGATCAGTGGTGATACAGTTCATGGGGTGTTATGCATTCAAAGTTACCAACCATCTGCGTTTACCGAAGCAGATATTGAGCTGCTTTTGCTACTCGCATCGCATATCAGCGTTGCAGTTGATAATGCTCAACTTTTCACCAAACTTCAGCGCACAATTGTAGAGTTATCCACACCCGTCATTCCTGTTGCTGAAGGTGTCTTGATTTTGCCTCTTATCGGGACAATTGATAGTGAGCGTGCCACGCGCCTAGTTGAACAAACACTTGACTCAATTAACGAAAAGCAAGCCCAGCAACTCCTTATTGATGTAACAGGTATTACATCGGTCGATACCTTTGTGATTGACCAACTAATGAAATTGGTCCGTGCCGCAGCGCTGCTTGGTACAACAAGTAGCATTGTAGGTGTGAGTGCCACAATGGCACAACAAGCCACCGAACTAGAACTTGACCTTGGTGGTATCAAAACATTCAACAATCTCCAGAGTGCTCTCATGGATGTATTGAGATAACAATTTTCTCATCTATCCATACCAAACAGTGACAACATAATACAATCATCCTATGCGCCAGAACACAACGTTTCTTCCCCTCTACTGACTACGAATTTTACCTGCGGTTAACGCTTTATCTCCCATTGAGATGGGGTATACGTGGTATACTACAGCCATCGTGGACTATACGTTGTCGAAGGGTAAGTTGTTCTATGTACACCTCAATCTCGTCACGCGGCATTCTCCTGTTGAGTGCTCGCTTATCTTTGTTATTGGTTGTATGTCTCGCCACATCGTTGACTCTTACGCCCATATCGCCCACCGCCGCTAATACACCTGCCCGTTTAGTTAAAGACATTGATACTCGCCCACAGAATCGTGCCTATGGCAATCCTCATGACTTCACTGCTGTTGGAGATACGATCTACTTTGCCGTAACCGATGAAACCAATGGTCAAGAATTGTGGAGAACAGATAGCACAACGGAAGGTACTACCATAGTACGTGATATTGCACCACTATTTGAGTATGGAGATTCACAACCACAAAACTTTGTCAGTTTTAACGGAATACTCTTTTTTAGTGCTAGCGCATACGGTAGATCAGACAAGTATCTTTGGAAAAGTGATGGCACTGCTACAGGAACCATACAAGCCACCGATCTTGGCCCACGTATGCAAGAGCCTAACGTCCGACCTTTTATGGTTTTGAATAATGCTCTTCTGCTATTTGTTTCCTCATCAAACTCAGATGTCACAGAACTCTGGAGCACTGATGGTACGACGGGAAGTGCTCAGAAAATCAAAGATATTGGAACTATTGTTTCCATTGGCCCTGATGCTTTTACAGATAGACGTTTCTTTGTTGCAAAAAACCAACAATTTGGTGAGGAACTCTGGGTAACTGATGGAACTACTACAGGAACTAAGGTAGTTAGAGATATCATCCCAGGATCAGGAGGTTCTTTCCCGACAGACTTTATGCCCGTTGGAATAGAACTCTGGTTTACCGCTAATAGCCCTGATGGAGCACGATCACTGTGGAAGACGGATGGGACAACCACCCAGCGTATAATAGAGTTTCCCCACAGTGGAGCTGATGATATTGTCTATATGAATGGGCAGGTTTATTTCTTTACATCATACAGTAATCCTTTCCCGGATATGACTATTACAACTGAGCTATGGAAAAGCGATGGGACTGAAACTGGTACAACATCAATTGTTAAAATCGTTCGTGGTGAAGAGCCAGCCGATGATGTTGGCCTTTACCAGATGATAGTGGTTGATAATACAATCTTCTTCACTGCCCAGAGTGAAGGCCATGGTACCGAATTATGGAAGAGTGATGGTACGGCAGCAGGCACACAGATGGTCAGGGATATTAATCCTGGCACCGCCAGTTCACTTCCTGCAACCTTAACTGATATTGACGGAACTCTCTTCTTTACGGCAATTGATAGTAGAACAGGGCGTGAGTTGTGGAAGAGTGATGGTACGGCAGCAGGCACGCAGATGGTCAGGGATATTAACCCTGGTTCTTCTAACGCTTTTGCCGTATCAAGATTTTCATTACTCACCAAAATAGACAATCACATATTCTTTGGTGCAACCACAGAGAAGGAAGGCACCGGAGCTTGGATCAGTGATGGTACAACAGCAGGTACGAAACTGTTGAAGGACATCGACAGTGGTACATCTGGTGCCTTTTATTACCTGAATCCTGATTTTGGAGAGCTGAATGGAACACTCTTCTTTGCCATGTCTGACAATGTTGACGTTGGTGTTGAGTTGTGGCAAACAGATGGCACCGCTGATGGCACCAACCTTCTGAAGGACATTCATGCTGGTAAGGAGGCTTCATACCCTGCTGAATTTACGCCACTTAACGACACAATGTTCTTTACTGCGGGTTTTCCACAAGATATCTTCCTGGAACGGAACTTGTGGAAAACCGATGGCACACCCGAAGGGACAGAGCAAGTCAAAGACTTTACACCCATCGACGCGAGTAATACCAAAGCAGAAGACCTCATGGTTGTTGAAGGGAAGCTCTTTTTTACAGTAGATGATAAAGAGCTATGGGTCAGTGATGGTACACATGATGGGACAGTACAAATTGAGAGTACCCCTCGCTTTGGTAACATTAAACATCTCACTGATGTTAATGGAACGCTGTTCTTTGTTCATTTCGAGAATGACACCAAACATACCCTGTGGAAAACGGATGGGACTGAGTCAGGCACGATGATGTTGAAGGAAGTTCTCTTTGATCGAAGCAGACACTCGTTTGATCATCAACTTGTAAATCTGAATGGACTGCTCCTCTTCCAGGCATACAATGGCAATGGTCTGGCGCTGTGGAAAAGCGATGGCACACCCGAAGGCACACAGGTCGTCAAATCTTCTGAATCTGGCTTTAGCTTAATGACAGAATCAGGTGGTACACTCTTTTTCATAGGTAGCAATGGATCAACTCTACAACTCTGGACCAGCGATGGAACTTCAGAAAACACAATTCCAATAAAGGACATCAATCGACTTAGAAATGCAGCAACAACCTTTGTCGATATTAATGGAACGCTGTTCTTTGTTACCAATGAAGAGAATGGTAGTTGTTATCTGTGGAAGAGCAATGGCACCACGAACGGCACCACCATAGTCAAAGAACTCAACCCAACATCCGATGGTTTCTGCCCAAAAGATATGCATCCGTTACCCTCCGGTGAGCGTGCGGTATTTGTCGCATACGATAAAGAAACAGGTGTGGAGTTGTGGCAAACAGACGGCACCGCCGAGGGAACACGCATTGTACAGGACATTGCACGCGGCCCCGCTTCATCACAGCCACAGAACATCACTGTCACTGACGATAAGATTTACTTTACTGCTAACGATGGACAGACTGGCCAGGAATTGTGGGTTATTGACAATGAGCGCCTGAGTACTGCCAATTCGATTTTTCTACCGCTGATAGTGCGTTAGCATAACTGCATGCAATGGAATGGCAGGGGATCAGCAATGCCCCTGTCATTTCTGCAAAACATAAAACTTTTTTATTCCTCTCCCATCGTGAGATCACGTGCATTGGTGATGGAGAGATACACCTCAAAGCGGGTGTCACCAGGCTCAGAACGGACATATACCTCACCACCATGCCGCTGGGTGACGATACGGCGCACCACATCGAGCCCTAAGCCAGTTCCCTCACCGACGCCTTTGGTCGTAAAAAAGGGCTCCCAGATACGATCCTGAATGGCCTGTGGTATGCCTGGCCCATCATCAGCGATCTCTACCCGCACCCGTTCCGCATCGTGTGATGTGCGTATCCAAAGATGCCCCTTCCCACGTAGCGCATCCAATGCATTGTCGAGCAAGTGCGTCCAGACCTGATTGAGTTCGCTCCCATAGGCATTAATGAGTGGCAGATGCTCATCAAACTCACGTACAATCACAATATCCGCTGGTATCTTATGCGAAAGCACGGTCAGAGTACTCTCGACGCCCTGGTGCAGATCGACTTGTTGGTAATTCGCACGGTCCATATGGCTATATTCTTTCATGGCCGCCACTAGTTCAGATATCCGTCCGGTGCCCGTGCTTACCTGCTGTGTTAACTCGGTCAAATTGAGCGTCGTTGCCAGCCAGTTAATCGCACTGCCAAATATGCTTTCATCAAATGTAACTGTTAATTGATCCAGCTTTGGCAGATCCATTCCCGCTGAAACCAATGCCGGAACGAAACGCCAACTGCTATTCATGCCACGCTGCTCAAACCAAACATTCAGTTCATCTTCACGATCACTCTCAGCAAGTGGGCTGAGTGGCGGCATCGTTTCGCGTTGCTGCAACAGTTCATAATTCAACGCAATCAGGTGTTCGCGCTGCTGGGGAGTAAAACGGCTATCGTAGTGGAGCACCAGTATCTGCCCCTGCTCAATCGACTCGTGGAGCTGCCGCGCCGCCTGCTGCACTGCTGAGGCCGGGTTGTTGAGTTCGTGGGCCAGCCCTGCCGACAGCTTCCCAATGGCGATGAGCTTCTCCTGCTGGCGGGTCTGTCGCTCAACATCATTCGCCCGCTCGACCATGGCACCTAACACGATTTGTGCGAGTGCGCTACAATCCGCCATCAATCGCCGAAATGTTTCTGCGTCGATTTCGAGCGCACGGACTGATCCTAGGGCACGACCTGTGGCTATCGCACCGGCACCACTGAGCATCGAGATTTCACCCGTAAACTGACCCGGCTGATGGATGGTCAGTACACGTTCTTCGCCACCAACCTGTTTGGTCACGCGTACACGGCCTTCCAGGATAACATGGAACGGATAGTTGGTTGCTTCCTCCTGAAAGAGAATCTCGTTGGTCTTAAACACTTTCTCAGCACCATGTTCGCGTAATCGTTCAATCTCGGTTTCGGGCAATGTCGGAAAGAGAACCTGATCATTGGGATCATGTAGCATATTTTTACCCTAGCTATGCAGCTAACTTTTGGAAAAAATTTAAGTATTACAGAGTCATTATAACATCGCCACTTTGATGATATCGAAGAATCAGCGTTACCTTTAACGTCTTCACAACGTCTGTACTAAAGAAGGAATAATGTTAGACTCAGAGGAGATGTTTGCAACAATGAACGTTCTAATGGCACATAGTTGCCCACTCTTGCGTGCTGGATTACGTTCTACCCTCACTTATGTACGTGATGTTGTGTTGATTGGAGAAGTGGATACCACCGATTGCCTACCAGGTCTGTGTTGGAGATTATGTCCTGATATGGTGCTACTTGAGCCAAAGTGGCTGGACAGCACCGCTATACGCACTTATCTAAATAATCATCTTCCCCGTCTTCGCATACTGCTCTTTGGCGATAGTGATGCTATAGCACTTTCACGGTATGTGACTTTAGCGTATGTTGCTGGCTATGTTCCCTTTGACGTGGAGCCAGATACCCTCGTACAAGCACTACGCACTATCGCCCATGGTGGCACTTGGTTTACCGAAGATACCATTGCACAACTCAGGGCTGTAAATACCGAAGAAAGGGTTGAACATGCCCTGAGCAAACGTGAGCAAGAGGTGTTGCAACTGCTGGTTCAGTGCGATAGCAATCAGGAGATTGCGGCTATTCTTGGCATCAGTGACAAAACCGTTGCAAAGTATCTGGGAAGTCTGTACAGCAAATTAGGCGTTGATTCACGGCTTGCAGCGGCTATGTATGCCGTACAGCACGGTTTGGTAGAACTCCCCAAACCGTCTAACGGTAGTAATACTACGCCATTCAAAAGGCGCAAAACGTCCCAATAGACGGAGCGTGTGAATGGGTATATGCTATGAACATCCAATAGGTAGTGTTTTGATAGTAGTGAAGGAAGGTGGCCAAACTATGCGTTTCAACCGTCGAAATCTTGTAGGAACATTAATCGTAAGCACGATGGTCTTTGCAGGAACATCTGGTAGCACAACAGCCCAGACACCTGATCCACAAATACCAGAGATGCCCCCTTATACTGTCAACCACGCCACTGAATTTCGCCCCGATCTAGGCACTCTTCGATCAGGACTAATCCCAGGTGTTGATGGGTATAAAGTTTTTCATCCAGGTGCTATAGCCGTAGCACAAGCGCAGCCTGGACTTAATATAAATGACAGTAGTACATCTGGATCTGGAAAATGGCGTAGAGCACGAACTGACGCTTATGATACAGCACTTTCTATGGTTTCCGATCACTCTAGTGACTCTGACTTAAGTGAGAATAAGATTGAAGTTGAAGGTCTACTTGGAATGAAAGGTGGACCAAAAACTGAGGACTGCAAAGAAACTCGCTATGATAGACATGTAGTTTCGTGTTCTAATTCTACTGGTGGTCCAGAAGGCAGATATGAGGGTGTTGGTTTTCACGACTTTCATACGGATGGATATGGAGATACCCATTTAAAGACTAATAATTTCGCAGATAGAAATTAAGTGGGTGTAAGATACGTAGAATGAGATAACAAATAGTAGATAGGCATAGTACAACAAATGGGTATCTAATCACTCCTGTACGCTACCTTATTCTCAGGTAGCGTACAGTAATTGCTTATTTGAGAGATATGTATGGCTACCTTATATTACCTTTATCGTTTTACACTTCTTTTGTGTCTTCTAACACTTGTCGGATGCCTGCCTTTAGAACAACATCAGTCTGCATCTCAACCAGCGGCATCCCAGATTCTTCCTGCTTCTATGATGGAAGATATCATAATACATAATGAGTTTTCTGAACGTGCTGATATAGGTCCTGTGCCAGAAGGTATTCAAGGAGATCGAGGAATTGGCTTTATTCGTGAGGAGCATATCCATACCCCTATTGATGAATTACCGCAAAACGAAGAATTCCATCTCGACGCGGAAATGAATACCTTTGAACCATTTTTAGTTCTAATGAACAATACCGATCAACCGAAAACGTTCCTAGTTACACTTATGTTCAACTATCGTCAGGTCCCTTTTACCTTCAATGAGCAGTTTGGGCTGTTACATCTTATCGAGATCCCTCCATTTAGTAATATTTACTTTCCAATGAGTGTACCAATATCCGAGACAGGGCGGCACGACATCCAAGCAGTAATGTTTGAAGATCCGTTTAATTTGCGTATGGACTATGAGTTCCGCCGAGATGTCACCGGCTATGCTATGGGCCAGCGTATTGCTCTGACAGTTGGCAATGATCATACACCAGCACGCACATTTGATGTGCTCGATCTTGAGAAGCTTCCTGTTTCAGAGGAAGGAATTTCACTTGATGTTATGTTTCGCAACTCGCTGCAAAACCAGGCATCTGACAGTGCTTTGCCACATCGAGCGTTAATCCATACAGATACTGTGCAGTTGGAACAACCTTATCCACTTCAGATCATTGTTTCATCAGATGGTGAATACGATGCAGGAATAAAGGCGGTAATACCCTTCCTCAACTACCGTCAGATTGCCCTTGAAGGGCAGGATGTTATTGTCACGTCACTGGGTGTTGAGGAGGAAGCTTTCTTTAACACCGAACTTGCATTGCCAGAGGAACGTGGAGTACATCAACTCCAAGCTATCTATCTGGTAGAACCCTATGCAAATATGCTGGAAAATAAGGAGTTGTCTCCATTTGTTAAAGGCTCGATGCGCGTTGCATTCATCGTTGAGTAATCGGATGGATACAAGAGAAGAATAAACAGATCAATTCAATGAAAACTTCACCTACTCTGCTCCCAATAGGCATTCTTTGTAGCCTTATCATAGGTTTCGTGATTACTTTCTCGACACTATCTGAGCCAAACGAAACCGATCCCATCAATATCATCCGTGCATTTGCAGAGGACCCAGAACTCGAACTCATTCCAGAACCTGATACAACCGAACTACCTGGCACCAACGAGCAAACCTTTACTACTCCTGACAAATCTGCCACGTTCACTGTGGATATGGATCATCATCAGGTTGTTTCGGCTGTTATGTCTCCCTCGGATGATGTACAACAAGGCAGTTCGCAGATTACAGCCGATGTGGCCCATCAAACTGCACAATCATTTGCAACCACCAAAATCCCATCGCTTCAGGAGATACAGCTTCAGGAACAAAGTGTGAGCTACCATGAAGAGACTATCGCAACGTATTTTTACACCTGGGCCGAACATCTGGGCAGCGAACAAGCACAGGGGTTGGAACATGTTGCTATCACTGTTGATGCACAAACTGGAGCGATCATCAGTTTTCAGCACCTTCCGGCAATCCCTATCACAGTCGATGTAGAGCCTTCTATCACTCGTGCAGAAGCCATCGCCATCGCAGAGAAAGAGTTTGCGGCACCCACAACTGAGGTCGAGACATCGCTCAGTGTCTGGTAGAAAGACAATGACCGCACCCAAGAGCAAATCCTACGCTGGACCATCCAGTTGGAAAGTAGTGAGTCGCTCACTCATGCAGATGAGGGACCGTACTTTATTCCCAAGCACGCTGCCTACATTATTGATGCCCATACCGGTGAGGTACTCGAAACGTTGAACTAACCACAACTCGCGACAGCTGTACGCAGCCATACCAGCCGGAGGTAGATCATCACTCCGGCTGGTGGAGTATACCAGAAAGGTGGTAACCACAATGGCACACCAAAGGACTCACCAACGCCACATAGCATGGTCGATTATCAGCGTACTGGTCGTATTCATCATTCTGCCGGGGATGGTCGGATGCGCCACTCCAACCCCGCAGGGAAGAGGTGAAATCTCTAATCCACCTGCCGAAGATACAACTCCTACTATAGATGATCTCTTTGTACCAGATGAAGAGTATACTCCTGCTACCATTCAAGAGTATATCGAAGATGCCAGAATAGCAGATACAAATCGGATTGAGTACCATGACCGCGAGTTGCAAGAGATGGTATCTATGAATGATCAGGCTATTATTGATGATTTCATCGCAGCATTACAAGTCCCCACCGATGCACAACCTGCTGAGTCTACAGATTTTCATCCAGATACCCCCTATCGTCAACTCATTCTGATTATTCCACATGCGACACAAGATGAGGCAGTATCTATGGATTACTATCCAGAGTTAGATGCCGTATCATTTAGCAGTGTTCCCTCAGCAAACTGGCCCGCAAGTATTAAAGGGTTATACGCGGTTGCCCCAGAAGTCGAACAACACGTTGATCGTATAGTTAATAATTGAGCAAGGATAGTCACCCAATCCACAGATAAACAAATCTGGAGATGAAAAGAGAGGAGCTGAGTACAGAATATTGTATCGGAGCTAAAAAACAGAGACTCATAGCCTACATATGGCCCGCAAGCAGTTTGCGTGCCAGGCGTTCACCGCCTACCAGCGCAGCAATATGACCGAGTCGCTCATCCTCATACGCCTGGTTGAAAATGGCGGTGTCTAGGGCCAGTACCTTGTGGAGTACCTGCAAGGCTTGCTGCGGTTGGGTGCTCCGCTGCGTTACTTCTTCGCCATAGACCATCACGACATCAAGCATCGCTAATGGATAGCGCACTGGCAGACCAACATGCACATGAACTTTCCCAATGCGTAATCGCTGGCTTACATATGCCTCATCGTACTGGCCACCAAACAGATCGGTAAACCACTGACCAATTGTCTCGTGCAACGGCTGCATGGGGCGGTCAACAAAATACTCAGCGGTCTGGGCGTGCACCAGGAGACGTTCATAAAATGCTTCGGCCATGTGTGGGGCAATACTAACAGCCTGGGCATGTAATGATCCTAATAATCTACTTTCTTCCGCACTAAGGTTCATCAGAGCAATCAGTTCACTCAATACGTGTGTGTCTTTGATCTGCCAGCTTTGTCGTTCTTGCATGCGATATGGCTCCTGTGAATACGTAATACAATGACGTTATTGGTGAAGAGCATAGCATTTCCAACAGTTATGGTTATATGCAATTTGCAAGCTATGGAGTGAACGTTGCTTAACTGAACGAAGAAACAATTCCTGTAGCGGCGGCTTTTAGCCATGGCAACCCAATCGCCTCGCAACAAAACAGCGCGGTTGCAAACCGCGCCTACTTCATCGTGTTCCTGTTTTCCGCGCTTCAGCCTACCTCATCTGTAGCGGCGGCTTCT
>JBCDFA010000126.1:0-18960 GCA_039178835.1 Chloroflexota bacterium | reverse complement strand
GTCGGGGGCTGGCATTCCAGTAACCGTACAAAATTGACAAAGATATCAGTCCCCCCTGTCCATTCACTTAACCAGATTCGTTGACCACGCTGCACATGGTCGGCAATCTCGAACAGCAGGGTGGCAAAATGCGCTAACTGTTCATTGTTAAAACGAAGTTTTTTCGCAAAATCATACCCACGTTCTGGTTGTGCTGTCACGGCATAGCTATTTCTGAGTAGCCTTGTCCCAAACAATTTCTTGATTAGTTGATGTGCTACGTCTGCCATCAAATATGTGGTATTTTTCTCGCTATGATCTTCTGGAGCAGCAGGATCAAGTTTACGCTTTTCATAGGCAGCATCTAGGTCTTGTTTTGCCCAACAGTTGAGGGTATCCCACATGGATACAAAGTGTAAAAACGCTTCGTTGCGTGCCTCACCTTTGCGTTTGTTCAGATCACGACCGATATCACTCTTATTGAGCGCGATAACACGATAACCAGTAGAGTTTCGATAGAGATCTGACGTGGCGAAATGGTCGAGGATGGCGATCATCTCATCAGGATATAGCACACGTAGCCGCTTGATGCGTTCATTGTAGAGTTTTTTGTACCGGGTTGTTAGCATAGTGTAGTACTTCGTTCGTTCCACGTCTTCAGTCGAAGTTGGGAATACATCGGCGCATTTTGGAATCGCCGCTCTATCACAGCATTCATGGATCAGATTGTACCCACATCTTGACAATGCATGTCATTTATACTTGCAATACTTCCGCCATTTCATCCAAGATTTGTTTGTGAAAAGAGATGAACCGTTCGTTGTCTGCTGGTGCAGGGAAGGTGTCTTCGACCTCGGTGCGCTCCTGAGCAAGCTCCTCAACAGTAGCCAGACCACAAAATGGGACATAGGCTTCTGAGTACCCACCCTCATGGACCATAACCAGTCGGCCACTACATAACTCCTCAGCGACCTCCATCATGACACGCGTCATAAGACGATACGACTCACTGTTGAGCTGCATTCTGGCTAACGGATCATACAGGTTGGCATCTAAACCAGAGGCAATGACAATCAGATCTGGCTTATAGTTTTGCAGCACAGGAACAACGATTCGGCGTAGTGCGTAGAGATAAATATCCTGGCCAGAGCCAGCCAACAGATTAATATTCACATTGTATCCATGGCCATCACCCTCACCGCGCTCGGTCATTGTGCCACTATGAGGAGGGAAAACGCCTTCCTGGTGCAGTGATATCGTTAACACATCACTCCGATGATAGTAAATCGCCTGCGTGCCATTTCCATGATGTACATCCCAATCAACAACTGCGACTCGTTCCACGCCATGGGCGACTTTTGCTGCTTCGATGGCAATGGGGATATTGGCCAGCAAACAAAACCCCATCGACTGATCGGGGAGACAATGGTGCCCAGGTGGACGGGAAAGAGCATAGGCATTCTGATTACGCCCATTTAAGACATCAGCTACTGCTTGTTTCGCAAGCCCTGCCGACAGACATGCAATCTCATAACCGCCCTTACCAAATGGAGCAAACAGACCAAGTTCACCGCCACGTGCATCACTGGCTGCTTTGAACTGTTGTACATAGGTCGCTGTGTGAGCACGCAAAAGATCTTCTTCTGTCGCAGGGTCAGCACTGCGATAATCCAGTTTTGCAGTGAGGCCAGACACATCCATCAAGGTTTTGAACCGACGTTTGCTTTCGGGAGACTCGGCGTGGCCCCCGCTAGCAGGAGGTTGTATCCATCCGCCAACTGGCATAACCAGTGCATGTTCACCTGTTGTGTGCCACAAACATAATTCATCGTGTAAAAACGCTGTTTGTTTCGCCATTCCGGGTGCTCCTTGTCACTACAGTGGTGGGATTGGCCCAATTATAAACCACATGAAACCAAAGAGTTGTTAGAAACAGACAGCTGAAGCTTTATTCCCTATGAGATGTCTACCAAAGTAATATACAAATGAGCCGTGTGCTCGGAATACAAGACCGATCCACACGACTCAGGTACAAGTTCGCATATCACGTTTTAGTGTCTACCGCGCTCCGGTTTGACACGCTCCCCAAGAAGTTGATCGAGGTACATCGTCAGTGGCTTGGCTGCCTGGCAGACGCCAATGATGTTTTCCACGAAATGATCGTCTACCACCTCCTCGTCCACGAAGTGATGTTCTGCCATAAAACTGTTGAAGCGTAGCAGATCAACGTCAGGATGATCCTTTGGAAAGCCCTTTGGCGCCGTTTTGAGTTGGTCACCACGCAAGTGCCCAAACATTTCTTTAAAGGAATTGGCATTGATAATCGCTCGCAGGGGTTGAGCATCAGCCACAATCGCCTCCCGAATCTTGTGCAGTTCTGGTCCACTCAACCCTATAGCCCCACTTGCGACAACCGACTCGTTTCCTGGGGCAACGCGGATGTAATACGAACGACCCATGCTTTTACGGCCATCCAGTCCGATCAAGGCGGACATATTTGTGTTGTATGGCGATTTATCTTTGGAGAAACGGACATCCCGATTGATACGAAACATCGCGTCTTTTGGCGCTAGACCGTGGATATCGTCCACCGTATGAAACTGTGTAATGACATTTGCAATAAGACTCTCGAATGCCGCCCGCGCCAACTCATACTGCTTGCGATTCTCCTCAAACCACTCCTTGTTATTGTTGTTCCGAAGTTGTTCCAAAAACTCAAGTGTTGTGTGTAGTGACATAGCTTTTCCTCTTACGTTACCTCAACGCTGCGTCGTGCAAGCATTTTTTCACTGATCGTCTGGCCGCGCCCCGGTTCGCTCCAGGGACATACTTCTATGCAGATACCACAGGAACTCTGCTCGCTGAAGTATGGTGCACACCGATCAAAATTCACATACCATTTTTCCTCACCACGCACCATCTGCTTTGTATCGAAAATCGCGTGGGGCGGGCAGTTGGTCACACAGATCTGGCATGTGGCACAGAAATCATCGACACCGATGTCTTCTGGCTGATCGATCTCCAGGGGGAGATTGGTGAGCACTGTCGCTAAACGCACATTCGAACCAAAATCTTTGGTAATCAGCGATCCATGCTTGCCAAGTTGTCCAAGACCAGCCTCAATCGCCAAGGGAACTTGTAGCACCACACTTGCACCATCACCAAGGTTTGTACACGCACGGGCATCATGTCCAGCGGCACGGATGCGTTCGGAAAGATCGACAGCAACCCGACTCACATCTACATATACGTCCATAATATGGTCAAGCGTTTCATCACCTGGTACATGCCGCATGGTTTCACGATCCATCGGGATCGCAACTGCAATTGCATATGTATAATCAAGATCAACTCCATCGAAGTACAGTTCATCACGCATACGGGTAATGCCGACCAGTGTCGCTCCACATTCACGTGCGGCTTGTTTGACCATTCTGGCAGCTACAACCGGATCTTCAGAAATGAGATTTTGCGGTGCTACTGGTCCTGTGAGGCGCAGATTGTCCATCTGTGCACGATTGATAGCCCAGAAACTACGAAACGAATTGAGTGTATAGAAATACCACTCCAGTGCTGCCCATGGTGTACTGAAGTTGCCACTGTGAAAAACCTTGACCGGACGACGGCGTTCAGTTTCCCCCAGACCGTTGATAATGTTACCAGAAACTGGTGGTTCAGACCATTCAAATGGATAGGCGGGGGCAGGATAGGCATCCTTGACCATTGCGCGACTTTTACGGTTGGGAACCGTCGTATCAGGACTCATATCGGCGGCCTCACCCTTGGGATACAGATCATAACGTGGTCCAGGGCCAGGGAAAGAAAATGTCGTCAGGTCGGTAATGTTGCCATGCTGAGTCTTTTCGAGTAGTTTCGCTTTTGAAACGTGTCCGATGGTGACTCGAAAGATGGTCAGCAACGACAATCTGAGCACCATTTTTATAGTTTGCCATGCCTGTTGCAACCGGTCCAGAAGAGAGCCATTGTAGGCGTTGCGAGGAAGAGTTGGTGTTGTCAAAATATGTACTCCTACTATCTGTATCATTCTATACGCTATCTCTGACAAATCCACGTTTGTATGATATATTGGAAATAGGACAAAAAATTGCCTATTTAAGATGAGAGTTTTAGCAATGGCTATCACAATGCGGCTCTTGGCCGTGCTTGAGTTGCTACAATCACGTTCAGAGATTACCGGAGCAGAAATTGCAGAGCGCTTAAACGTCGACACACGGTCAGTAAGACGCTATATCAAAACACTACAAGATATGGCAATTCCTGTTGAGGGCGAACGAGGGTGTTATGGTGCATACAGACTTGATCGAGGCTTTAAGCTACCCCCAATGATGTTTAGTGAAGAGGAAGCAGTCGCATTGACACTGGGATTGATGGTCATTCGTGCCTTCCAATTTCCTATTGATGCTGTGAGTATCGCCGGAGCACTTGCAAAGATCGAACGCATGATGCCAGAGGCATTACTCAATCGCATCCTGGCGATACAGGAGACTGTGCATTTCAGTCACATCAATTCACCAATAGTGCTTAACAATATGGTCATGCCAACTCTCTCCACTGCGATGCAACAGAAGCAACGTGTTAAACTCCACTATGTATCGTGGAGGGATGAGCGCACAGAGCGACTGTTTGACCCCTACGATGTTGTGTTCCATGAAGGCTATTGGTATGTCGCCGGATACTGCCATTTGCGGCAGACGCTGCGAACATTGCGGGTAGATCGTATCCAACAGATGGAATTAACCGAAAGAGTATTTGCTCGACCAAGCGACTTTGACGCTGTGGCTCATGTCGTAAAATCTCTACACAATCCTCCTGGAATCGCGTCAGTAGAAGTGTTATTTATGACCTCGTTGGAAGAGGCCCAACGTTCTATCCCACCAGAACTTGGCAGATTAGAAGTTGTTGATGAGGGCGTGATGTTTCGTCGACCGGCTTACCGGCTGGAGTGGATCGCATCAATGATGTTGAGCCTGGACTTCCCGATTCGGATCATTCAGCCTCCCATCCTAAAAGATATGATCAGGAAGTTGGGCGAAAAGGCACTACAAATAACGTGAGGATGAGGAGACCCTAAAGGTTGCCTGTTTTTGACCAGTATGCCGCAAATCAAACCCTAAGAATCTAGTATGCTACGTGCCGACGTGAGGATATCTTCAAAGATTGTTGCCATACGCAGGTGACCATATCCCTCTAGAGTAACCAACGTACTTCGAGGATTTTGGGCGTGCTTGTACTCAGCCAAAGCATAATTAGCAAAACGGTCATCTGTTCCATGCCAGATTTGTGTCGGGTAATCGATGTCAGATAAGGCAAACCCCCAGGGACTGTAACAGCGGATGGCATCATCAGCAGGGCCACGGTTACCTTGTCTAAAAGACTCCTTCACCAAAGCTCGAAAGTAGTACGCCATGTTGTCATTGCCGATAATCAGCGTCCGATCATCCGCCCCCATCGAAGATTGCAGAGACTTGGCAAATCCTTTGTCACTCATATAACGCGCTGCCAAACCGATTAGGGAAAACGGAAGACGAAACATAAAACCAAAAGACGAAGCTCGACGGAGGAAAAACCGATCCAAAGGCATCAAATGTGCGGTAAGCGCCGGCTCATCTCCCACTGGCCCCCATCCACCAATGTCAAATGCGAACAGAAGGCACTCAGGAATTCTGAACGTACAAGCATTCACATAGAAGCCACCGGCAGAAAAGCCCATGATGCCGAAGCGCTCAAAACCAAGCCCAGTTGCAAAGGCCGCTACATCATCCGCCCAATCCAGGGCTGTATAACCAGGGACAAATTCTGAGAAACCACAACCTGGTCGTTCAATAGCAAATATCTCGAAACCCAACGACTGAGCTGGTTCATGCGTTGGTCGGCCTTCCAGTCGTGATCCTGGACCTCCATGAAAATAAAAGACCGGCACACCCCCAGGCTGTCCAAACCTGGCGTAGGATAAACGCCGACCATTGGGCAGGCGGAAATATTCTACAGGAATATTTATAAGATCGTATCTTTTAAATGCATGTATACGCTCAGTTTCGTACACTCTAGAGTATGTTTCTTGTTTCAAGAGAGCCCTCCCAAGTAAAATGTCTCATTCTATACATTCAATTTGCCTAATCCTTCAACCCATGTCTTCACCATGGCTTTGAGATCATCCTCTGTTACGCCACCGCCCGATATAGCATGCAACAGAGCAAGACCCTCCATACCAACAAGTAGTTGAAGAGTGAGATGCCGTGCTGAAACATCATCGAGGGGTGGGTCAAAGGACCCTTTCACCTGTTCTATAGTTTTGTTCGTATAGCTTTGTCGCTGCGCCGTCAATAGGTCTTTGAGTTGTGGAAAACGCCGCAAGCCGTCAAAGTATAGGTAGTAGATATCGTGAAGAGGCAGATCCATTCCCCAGTCCGATGTGCCCAGACCTGACACTTCCTTTAAAAGCTCCAACGCAGCCGAATCAAAAGGCCTTTGTCCGAGCCCGGACAGGACACCAGCTTGCCCAAGTTGTTTTGCTAAGTGTTCAAGAGCTGCAAGATAGAGCTGTTTCTTGCTAGAGAAGTAGTGATATACCGCACCTTTCGTATTGCCTGTGGCTGCTGCGATGTCATCAATGGTCACGTTGTCATAGCCTTTTTCGGCAACACATTTTAGGGTGGCCTTAAGCAAGGCATCACGAGTGTCCACGTCCAACGGAGATAGGGATTTTTTCATAGAACCTTGCCTAAAAGTGATATTTCCATTACATACTCCAGAGTATGTTCTCATATTACTACATACTCTGGAGTATGTCAATAACAGGAGACTCTAAAGGTTGTATGATCTGGGGTATGATTGCGTGGTTTTTGTAGCAAAACAGGGCAAACTTTAGGGTTGCCCTGTTTTCTACCCGGTCTGAGGAAAGAACACTGCATCTGTACACCACACACCAAACCCTTAAGGGTCTAGAAAACGCTTGAGTGTGGTGGAAATATCCTCACAACCTGGATAAACTAGTTTGATAGTACCCATATCACATGGTGGACAACAACCTTACATGAGGAGTATCTAAAATGAATCATGAACACAGTGGAGTTGCAGACGATACGACACCCATGTTAGAAGATGCGATTATTCTAGCCACACAGGCGCACCGTGGACAAATCTACCCTTCGGTGAACAGTGAGCCCTTTATCCTACATCCATTACGGGTAATGACACGTGTTCAATCGAAACTTGCACAAGTAGTGGCTGTTCTGCACGATGTGATTGAGGATACTAACTACACACGAGATGACCTACGGCGACAAGGTTACGCTGATGCGGTAGTGGAGGCAGTGGATTGTCTGACTCACAGTTCAGGGGAGACCTACGAAGCCTACATTGAGCGGGTCGCCACCAACCCAACAGCAAGGCAGGTCAAACTGGCCGATTTGGAGGACAACCTTGCCAACAACTTACGCCTAGAGATGACGAATGAGACGCTCCAGCGTATCGCACGATACCGAGCGGCTCAACAGCGTCTTGTAGCGATTGACCAGCCAAACTACTCCAAAGAGACAGGTTAACCAATGCTGGTTGGTGACGTGAAGAATTTTACTTTATAGCACGGCACGAGTCTTACTGTAGTGTAGGACTTTCTATGAAGCACTCCGCAATTTTGTGCTCTTTACTAAAGAAACCCTCAGGAGATTACAGGTTTCTCAAAACCACCACCACGCCAGAGTGCCAACAATAGGGCTGGCTTCTCTCCGGCAGTAAGCGCGTGGCGACGGCGGGATGGATGATGGATGAAATCACCGGCACGGCGCCAGGCAGGAGCATCAGGATCGCCTTCCGCTTGCCACCAGACCTCTCCAGCAAGCACCACATACAGTTCTTCAGGGGCATGACTATGCATCGGATAGGTGAGATGGGCATCGAGCAGCATAATTTCGACAAGTCCCGTGGTCATTACAAGTGGTCCATCTCGATCAGCGATAGCAAACCACCCAGATCGTGCGGCGAAATCAGCCCCAAAGTCCTCTACAGCATAGGGTTGACGCCATGCGTGGGCCATGGCTGATTGAAGCACCGCCGTGACAAGCGTGTCAGTTTCCGGGATGGTTGGACCAAGATCATCCAGCACCGACACAACTGATAATATCGATGGTGTACCAGTACGTTCCTCCAATTCCTGTACCGACGGCAGATCAGCCAGGAAGGACATAGCTACTGCCCTGTTGGTCTTTGGAAGGATATCGCGGGCAAGTGTATACAAGTGTCTGGCGTTGTTGGAAGAACTGCCAGGATTGTTCATAGTAACCCCATCTTGTTATGCCAAACGAGTTTGTTATTATCACACAAAGTTATTCTAATCCTCAATTTCAGTTGCTAAACCATAGATTGCATTGGGGCCAACCCAACCGTTGATACCGCCTCGATTGTTTCCAATCTGGTATCGCTTACCATTAATTGCTTTGATAAGGTGCAAATAGTCATTACCTGAAACACGAACCAATACGATATCGCCCATCTTTAGGGTTGATGGATCACACGGCGTGAGAGTAACCTTCGCACCATCGTTGACTTTACCCTTCATCGAGTGTCCTCTCGGACGAACTTGCACGGTCTCACCACGGCGTAGTGCCTCTTTTGCATATTTTGCCCAGCTCATACTCACATCCAGTTAACTGTCAGAAGGCAGATCTTTGTCTACCAAACAAATTATAATCACAAACGTAACATGTCATGAGACCCTAAAGGTCTCCCATTTCCTATCAGCCCGGAGAAAGAATACTGCATCTGTATGCTGCAAAGTCAGACCCTTAGGGTTATCCAAGCTGGGGTATAATCACGTAGTTTTTGTGGCGAGCATGGTCAACCCTAAAGGTCTACCTTTTTTCATCAATCCTATGGCCACAATTCCGCACCTGTGCGCTGTAAATCAAACCCTAAAGGTCTCTAATTCGCTCGACCAAACGTGGTATATCCATAGGAGTGCTTGTATCAACTTCAACCACTTTCCCGATACCAATTGGGCCATCGTACTCATCAAGAAGCTCAGAGGACAACGTTGTGAGGATATGGGTGGGATGTCGTGCTCCTGTTTGTGCTCGTGTCGCAAAGCGGCGCTTGATCTCTTCGCGTGGGCAATAGCAATACACCTCAACGATCTGCCCCTCAAGCGCCGAGATACGTGATCGTTCGTAGTCGCTGTGCGGACGAAAATTGGCTTCGAGGACAACCTGCGGACACCGCGCCGCCAACGACCATAGGAGTTCCATGGCAGCTCCACCGAGCTGTCGTGAATAGGCTAGATCACCTTGTTTGCCATTGAGTGTATCGAACAGCGTTTCCTTGATATGATCCTTCGAGATGAGCGCAAACCCAAGCATTGCTGCCAGAGGCTCTGCAATAGTGGTTTTTCCGACTCCCGGCGCACCCGAGACAAGTACCACACGGCGAGATATAACTGGCTTCATAATGCTTCCTGTCGATAAAAAAGATGAAAACAGCTTTCTTCTAATAATCTGACAAAAGAGCTTTTCATCACCTAAATAAAGAAACGTAGCCGGACTCTCAACTTATCTCTGATCGACGACTGGTCCTACAAGCTCAATCCAGTTTGTCCAGACACCGCCAGAATAGTGCAGCACAAGCGTTTTCCTATCATAGGCTCATTCATCAAAACCGTACTTGGCCATCGTAGAGTGAACGGTTAGCTCTGTTATAGCGACGCTCTCAACGCTGCCCGTGCAAGCAGCCTGGTTGAGTCTAGCGTTGGTAAGGGGCATTTGTCAGGATCAACCAGGAGCGGAATTTCGGTGCACCCAAGCACCACCGCATCACACCCTCGCTCTTTCAGCTTTTCAATGACTGCGTTGAAATAGTGTCTTGACTCCTCCAGAAAGATCCCATTGACGAGTTCCTTAAAGATAATCGTGTCAATCAGATCCCGATCTGCTTCGTCCGGTATTTGATACAAGATATGCTGCTTTGTGAGCACATCTGGATAGACCGGACCCGTCATCAGATATTTTGTACCAAGAATAGCGAGGTGACGGAATCCCTGTATCTTTGCTTCCTCAACAACAGCTTCGGCGATGTGGAGCCATGGAATGGGCGATCTCGCAGCAACTAGATCGAAGGCTTGATGAATCGTGTTGTCTGGACAGATGGCAAACTCGGCTCCGATATCGGCCAGTTTCTGAGCAGATGAGAGCATAAGGTCGGCAACTTCTGGCCAATACCCCTCACCAATAGGCTCCATATACGCACTCAGCGGATGGGTATGCATCGAGACTTCAGGGTGCATATGCTCGCCCATCATGGCAGGTGCTTCGGTACACAACGTTCGATAGCATAACGCCGCACCTTCTGCACTACAGGCGACGATTCCGACATGTTTTGGCATGTGTGTTCCTCACGTGTTGGTGGGTTAACAACTTGTTTTGCAGCTATGTCTGTGTAATAGATCAATGATGTGGGTTCACCACCTCAATGCTAACACGCCGACTGAGAAACAACAAACCTCAAGGACTGCCGTAAAATGCAAATTGTACTAGCGTGTGACCCAACCTCCGCTCACAGGAAATACCTGCCCGACAAAGCAATCTGCCGCATCGCTGCACAAAAACGCGGCGAACTGGGCATCCTCGCGCGGTGAGACCAGCCGACCCAGCGGTACCTCACTCTTGATTCGTTCCTGAAACGCCGGGTTTGCCTGAACCTCGGGTGGGAAATAGGTCGGGTTGTCAACAAAGTTCTGCGCGATGGCATTGACCTGTATGTTGTGTGGAGCAACCTCTACGCCAACCGCCTGCACATAGGCCAATTGTGCACCACGTGCGGCACTGTAGGTCGAGGTGCGCTTCATACCGCGCAGAGCAGAAGCACTTCCCATGAGCAAAATCTTACCAGACTGCCGTTCGATCATCTGGGGCAACACAGCGCGAAATAGTCGGGGCAATGGATCGACCAGATGTGCAAACACAGAGCGCCACTCCTCGTCCATGATTTCGTCTGCGGCAGTGCGTGGCGCCGGTATTGACAAATTGGCCAGCAGCACATCTACATGCCCGGCAGACTGAATGAGTTCTTCTGGGAGTTTTGGTTCAAGGAGTGGTCGTTTGTCAGCAATGACTGTAGCACTAAGTTCAGCGAATGCTTCGCAAAGCGTAGGTCCCATAAAAGCATCTGCTTGGGTGATCAAGACACGTTTTCCGGTAAGGATGGGAAAGTTCATGTGGTTCCTCGTGGGTTCTTCAAAGTTTTGCGCTTAAAAAACTGTTCCTATAATCGTGTTACTGACAAAACGGTTAACATTCCTCACGGCTTACTCCAAACTACACTTCACGCCGGAGAACGTACTTTGTTACTTCGCTGGCCCAGATCGCATAAATACCTTGTCCCGGATGAAAACCATCGGTGGCCATAAGCTGCGGATCGTCCACCAGATCCTGCTTGATGTAGTCACACTGCTCTGTTACTGCCAAACGCTCAAGAACTTGGTCAAGGTGGTTACTCTGATCGCCAAGATACCATCGTAAGGGCTGCGGGATGGTAGGAAACTCTCCCATAGGTGGTAAGCCCAAAAGGATGATCTGTGAGGCAGAAAATTTCTTCTTGAGTAGGGTAATAATGTCTTGCTGTTCACGTAAAAAGGTCTGTTTGGTTTTATTGGTGACAACATCGTTGACTCCCAGTGACGTCACAACGACATCAAAGGGTTCAGCGGGTATTTTTTGTAAATGTCGTAGCGTGGCGTTGCTGGTAGCACCTGTTCTGGCGATAAGTTTCCAATGCAGTTCAAAGTGAGGCGACAACTGTGTCACGAGATTGCCAAGCAACGCTTCCTGCTGAGTCTGCACACCCACACCTGCCGCAGCCGAGTCGCCCAGAACCAACAGGCGCAGCCGTGGACCCTGCCCATCCACACCCTGACGTTCGCCATGGGGTTCTGGTAGGCGTTCCATGGTTGTCGCGACAAACAGACCCTGGGCAAGCAGAACGGGAGCGAGTACAACCTTGACTACTAGATAACCCATAATCACCTCATGTTGAATAAATGTAGCACCTTACGAATTTCGCCACCCCATCCACATCAATCCCAACTCTGATGTATCACCGGCTTGTATTGCTCGATAAATAATCTGCGTGCTTCATCATGAAGAAATGCCGCACCCCAGTCAGGTATACAAACCGTGTCCTCTGAAAAGAAACATATATATCCTGCGGGGAAATCCTTGCCCATTGGATTAGTAAACGCGCTATCTAACGCAATAGCTTCCTTCCAGATGATGCCGCTTACACCACCAGTAAATTGATTACCAGACTCCAGGCGTATACACACATGGCGCCCCAGTATCTGCCACAGAAAAGGGGTAAATGTTGAGCACACCAACACATGGTCACCGTCAATTATATCGGCTGTGTCGAAACCGTAATCAATGGCTAAATCCAAACACGTCTCAAAGTAGATCGGCGGATCGAGTTTTTGTTCGTCATCAGCATACACAAAGCAGTAGAAGGTGTCCTGATTCTCACCAAGTACTCGGAAGCGCCCCGATTTCTCACAACAACGACGTAACGGCATCACATAATCCTGAGCTGTTGCATCCTGCGCCATAGAGTGCTGATTCAAGGCGGTGATGATACCAACAACTGCGTAGTCTGTGACGACAATTGGTTGAGAGAACCACCGATTGAAATAGTTAATTGGATGCATTTTTGCTGAGACCTCTTTTATATGTTTGCTTCATTGTTGTATTGATGAGGTATTACTGAAAAGCTCGATATCCATTTATTCAACAGTGCCAGATAAGCAAACACAGGTGAGGCAACATATCAAGTCTTGTTTGAAGTGATAGATCAGGCACACCCAACATCAAGGCGTGCCACGATGTCTGTTTCCTCGGCGGCACGCTTTATAGCAGCCAGCCGCGCCCGAATGTCCCGCCCAAAGACCCACCAAATCGTTGGGTTAAGTACCCTAGTTAGGACAGGCCATCGTGTTCGGAAACCATACTCAAATGTCACCTCGGTTGAGTTGCTATCTACCTCAGCAAACCGCCAGACACCCCCAAAAGTCTCGAAGAACAATGGCCCCTTTGTCATCTTGATAGCAGCCACACTGGGAAAGCGATAGCTCACATATTCCACGGTCATGGTGAGGCCATTCCAGGCACGAACCCACACCCCGACACCAACAGCAGGCTCAGTTGCACCATCGAGAAAGCGAATCTCACGAACGAACGGGTCCCATTCCTTGCGGAGGTAGTAATCTTGCGTCAGGCGAAAGACGGCCTCCCTTGGACAGGTCACAATGATGCTTGAGGAAACTTTTGACACAGCAGAAGCATGTTTGATGCTTGTAGAACGTGTTTTCTTTTCAGAATGATCCATATTCATCTCCGCTTCTTGATAGCATCATGTAGGGATAAAACGTATTTGAACGTAAAGGATGCTGGTCCTATATTGACTTAACGATCCCTGACTACCCCTCCACTGCAAAAACAACTCTTGTTCCTTCCATCTTTTCTTTCTCCGTAGTTACGTCTTCTGGTTCCAGTACTAACTCAGCAATGATGCCATTTAATTCACCAACCCTACGATTACGCTCAATTTCTTGTAGAATCTCATTGATCGAATGTACTATCGTTCGCATATTGATGGCCGTAAATCCACTGGTTGGATAATCTTTGTCATAAATGAATCTGATAATCTGGTCAGGAATATGTTTTGATACAATATGCATAACCTGCAATGGTATTGTCGTAGTCGACCTCAATTTCTCTTCTGAGGCGTGTTCATCTTTAGAATAAACACGTATTTTCAATGATGACATGTGCTTCTCCTTCTGTTATGTTTTTATTCAACCAACAACACTGACTTGTCTTGTAGTTCTACCATCTCAAAAACGATACTTGATGGAATCGTGGAATGCTGCTCTGTTTTTGCTATCTCATCACAAATATTGTAGATAATCTTGATCCCCTCTTTGGGAGGTATCCATTCTATTCTTGGTAAGTCATCCGTTACCTTTCGTAGAAAATAGGTCATGACAAACTCAGGAACGAGCAACAAACTCAGTTTTAGCACAAACAACGGAAGTGTAAATTTTCGTTTCAGCACCCATTCTGACGTTTGAGTATCAATGCTATAGTTTCGGTATTTCAAACTTGCCAATCATCTGCTCCTCTAATTCCAAGACATTTACTCCTCATTACATCACATACTTAATCAGTGGGAATGTTGCTCTCTTGCCTGCATTACAAACCGTAGAAAAGCGATAGGATAATTACAAACTGGACAACACGTTTCGTAGGTCAGAACAGGCTCTCTAATAGGATAAACAAGTTGTAAGTTCTCATAGGAGAAGTCTATCCTTCGGGGTAATCCGTAGAAAGACATATCGCAGGCACCAAAATCAACATAACAGAAATCACACAAGGTCAGTTGCAAATCACCAAAAATCTTATAGCGAGCGAAGCTATGAAAATCCTTCTGGAAGTGTTCAATTTCAACAGATTGTGCACCGCACTGTTCACAGGGGGCTACCTGTTGTACATCCAGTTCTGTATCGCAAAGTGGGCAGTGTGTTTCCTCCATAATCATTCTCCAATTAATGTCTGTCAGTTGTACTAACATGTAATCCTAACCCACTCACCATCTCTGAGCACCTCCAACTGTCCCCATTGTGGATTGTCCGTCTCGCGGCCCGGCACACGCGCAGGTGCTATCCAGTCGTGTTGGCAGTGTTTCAACGGGGCATCGATTTCCTGCCAGTCATCACGGGAGAGCCCATATTCCTCAGCAGCATAATCCATGGCATCATCAACCGACTCAAGCAGAAGATCGTGATCACATGAGCCATCTTCTTCAATCGAGTAGAAGAACAAGTATGCTCCAGAAGGGCCTGAATAAATCATCAGGCGCTTGACTTCAGGACTGTTACGGACATTGGCAATGTAGCGCATGGTATCCTTCTAAGTTCTTTGCTTCCATTAAAGCCACTGCAAAAAAGTCTTACAGCTTTTTATCGTGATACTGTTCTGTCGTCCATATTTTGGTGTCCCAGAACGCATCAACCACGAGATCGCCACCCTGTTCTGGATAGTTGATGGCCCAGTGATAATGCTCCATAGGCTCTTTGCTATCATCAAAGCCGATGTACACACAGCGACCCCAGATGCTATTATCCTCATAGGCATCATAGAAGTATTTGGTGTGCTCGGCACTCGCGTTGCGTATGTTGCTGGAGGTGAGTGTGTTGAAGAGATCGATAAACTGATTGACTTTGCTCTCCAACTCTTCCGTAACATTCCACACATATTCATATGTTGGCGGTTCCATTGCAGCACCCGCTGCTATGGCAGCATACAACACCACCGACTCGCGCAGGGCCGCCAGCACCACCGTATCTTTGATCAAGGCCGCCAGACCAACCAAAGAGATATCGTTGTGAGCAACTGCAAATTCGTGCGCTTTGTTCGTTAATGTCTCAATCTGCCATTCGCCCGGTGCCGTTGTATCGAGTGCAAAATAGAGTGCGTCAAGTCTTTGCGGAAAAAAGCCATTTTCATTGCCGGGTTTCGCGCCATATATTGCGGACGACATGACCTGTATCAACTGCTGATAGGCATCAAGATGGGCAATCGGCTGTGTGTCTGCACGCGAAAGTTGTTGCAGGGTGCGGATGTTCAAAAAATACGCCTGTAGCTCTTCGCTCTCGGTGTAATATCCTTCGACAGGCACCTGCTTAACCGACATAGCAAGTTGATCTATCAACACTTTGGAAGCTGGTAGCAGGTGTTGAGTCTCAAACACTTTCATGTGTTCTCGATACAAATAATCCACTGCCAGGAGCAGCCTTCGGTTATCAACTTCAATCGTTATGATATTACTCATCTCTACTTCTTTCTGTATGCTTCAGTCTGTTATGCAGCACAACGAATCAGAGCCTCCCAGGTCTGCGCGACATCGGTCTCGGTTGTACGCCAGTTGCAGAAGGCCGCCCGTATGCCAAGAACGCCACGATAGGTCGTGGGGGTCAGAAACGCAGTGCCGTCAGCAGTAAGTTTGTCGAGCACCGCATTTACCCGTTCTGGGTCGTCGCATAAGGTGAAGCACACCACGTTGAAGGTGCAGGGCGTGAGTAGTCGAAACACGTCTGATGCTTCGATGCGTGCTGCCAGCGACTGCGCCGCTGCACAATCGCGTTCGACGATCTCCTGGTAGCCTGCTCGCCCATACGCCATAAGCGTGGTCCACACGGGCAGCGCACGTAGCCGTCGTGATGCTTCGGGTGTTCGGTTCATATAGTCGATAACATCAGAAGAGTCGCGGAGGTATGGAGCATTCGCGTTTACAAATACCTCACGCTGGAGGTCGGGATAACGCGTGAACACAACTCCACAGTCGTAGGGGACATTGAGCCATTTGTGGGCATCAACGGCGATGGAGTCAGCCGCTCCAACACCCTCGACGAGGGCATCATATTGTGGTGAACAGGCGGCGAAGAGGCCAAATGCACCATCGACATGCAGCCAGAAATGATGCTTTTTGCGGAGACGCACAAGCGCCTCGAAGTCATCAAATGAGGTTGCGTTGACGGTGCCTGCATTCCCAACCACAATGCACGGTTGGCCAGCGTGCTCCTGAAAAAATTGCTCAAGCGCATCAGGGTCAATAGACTCGGTCTCGAGTAGGCATGGAACTTCGACAATGGCACTCCGTCCCAGCCCAAGCATCGCAGCCGCTTTGTAGATACTTGAGTGTGGTCGACTACTCAGGATGCGTACTGGCTCCAGCGCAGCCACACCATCCTGGGCTATGTGCACCCCACGCTGCTGACCCAACCACTCACGTGCGGTGGCAAGACCAACCACATTTGCCATCGTGGCCCCACTGACAAAAACACCTGTGTGATCGTCGGGAAGACGGAAGAGCTGTCGTAGCATATGCATGGCTTCTGTCTCAAGCTGAGCAGTCATGCCTTCACCGTTGTCCTGATCGAAGGCGGCAGTGAGCCAATCGCCAGCAACGGCAGCGGGAGTGGCGCCACCAACGACGTAGCCGAAGGAGCGCGGCCCAGCACTGGCCGTGAGTTCGTCGTAGTAACGGGCGGCAAAGGTCTCGATGGCGGCCCGCCCACCGGCTGCGTGCTCGGGCAGATCGAGCAGTGGGTGGGTGGTAGGCAGAAGTCCTGCGGGGCGTTCGTTGATACCAGCAAGATAGCGTTGAGCGAGATCGGCAGCAGCATTCAGTACCTCGTCGATTTCGCTCAGATCACGGTGTAGTGCGTCATTCATGCTCTTTCCCACATCTTTAGCGTAACGCCAGGGTTACAATGACTGTATTGCTGCGCGTGATAGCATACTTGACACTATACCCCACGCGCATTCCATCGTCAATAAGGGTAATAACAGTAGTGCTACTTTAGTAATACGCGTTGCTCAACAGAAAGTTTCGCCCGCCTGTGGACCATCGTTTTCCACAGAGCTATACCATAGACAGCGAATCCGGCCAGCATTAAGCAGAAGGGCAACAACTCGGTGATGATACTGGGAGGGTTTAGATGATAGTAGACACTGTACGTCGCAGCGGCAATAAGTGGTGTGAGAACCAACAACAGTTGATTAGGGATCGTCGCGCCGCCCTGCAAACCGGGTATGACACGTTGGTCCTGTTCGTTCCGTTTGCTACGATGTAAACCAAAGAGAGTTATGACAACAAGAGGTGGCAAAACAAATAAGCCAATTGGTACAATAAACACAATCTGAACAATAAAGATGAAGAGAGTTAGCAAACCTATTCCCCACATCTCAGACTTCGTTGGGGTAAAGCGGATTGGCAGCAATCTGTTGAGCACCAGTTGAGCAATGATCCACAAACTACCAGTGGTGCAGGCAAGCAAGGCAAACTCAGTTGGTGTCATTGGCTGTCGTGCTATCCAGTACCATGTGGCCCAGAAGCCCCAGAACAACCCCAGACCTGTGGCAAGGGCCGCTGTTTGCCAATAAGAATTTCTGCTAAGAATAGACGAGACGAGATACCAACCCAACAATACATCGATCAATACATGCCAACCAATGGGAGTCCACGAAATAGAGAAAGGTAGTGCTTCATACATCTGCCACACAATGACGCCTTCTACAGCAAAACCGTAGAGCGAACCAGCCAAAATAAGTGCCCAGATCGTATTAGCTTTAAAGTGTCCCACTGCGATCAAGAAGATGTATGCCGGAATACTGTACCACAGGGCAAATTCCAAAAGGCCCAATATCGCCAGTAACGGCTCAGTTTGGAGCCCCTCAACCAGGTGAAAGGCCGGGTCTTCGTTCATAAAGAAGAACTCAGAGAAAAACATCAGGATACACGCTGTAGCAAAGACCAACAACAATCGTTTCAGAATGTGCATATGCTTTCTTTCTGTCTGCTTATATAGATATCATTGGCAATTCAATGATCGATGAATAGCCTGTGTTATACAGTACAGAGAAAAGGAACAAAAGTTGCACCACGAAGCGGTTGATTTAGGTGAACGTATGCTCAAAACTCTGTGTAATCAAGAATATTGGGGAGCGTTTTTGAGCTTGCTTTTTGACTCAGCGATTTGTTATAAAGCTTCTATCTTGCCAAGCACTAATTACGAGAGAGGCACTCTCTTTGGGGCTTTGTAAACTACTATCAATCTCATAGTCATAGACACCATAAGAATGGACATTTCGTAAGTGATACTCTGCTTCACCCAGGTATCTGTTACCTACGTCTTGGTCATCACGATTTTTTTCACGTTCTCGCAATATTTCGATTGGACAATGAACGCCTACAAAAAAGACATCATGATTAGATAGTGATTTGAGAATGTCATCATGCCATTGTTGTGATTCCAAAACGTGATCAAGGATAATGTTGTTCCCGGTGCTGGCAATAGCGACAATGCATGCATGAAAAGCATCAAAAAACTTTGGCCGATTGATACTCCAATCAAAAGGACCG
>JBCDFA010000125.1:0-19069 GCA_039178835.1 Chloroflexota bacterium | reverse complement strand
GTGCCGTGATCATCTTTTTGATCATCTCTTTTACCCAAATAGCGGATCGGATTGTTCTGAGTCCTGCTACGGTTGTGAGCAGTACCACTGTGCTTGCACTGATCGCAGTTGTCGCGATCTGGGGTGTGGTGCGTCTCTTTCAACGCGAGACGATTCTGACACGCTGGAGTTAATGTACTTGGCACCTTAGTCGATCACCAGCTTGCCTGCTTCCTCCTGCATAATGCCGACAAAATCCTCTACCGCAGGGGGAAGTTCGCCACTACGCGCCGAGCGAACCAGCGCGCTTTCGCGGAAGAGTGGCGAGAGATCGTTGACTTCTACCTCTACCAGCCGTCCGGTCGCTAGATCGTCTGCAACGAGTGTACGCGTAAGGAAGGCTGCGCCAACCCCACGTAACAGCAGTTTGCGAATAGTTTCTGTTGGTAGCTCTACTACGGGTTTGATCTGGGTGTCGATCTGGGCCAATACCGGAGCCATCGATTGTCCCCAGCGTACCAGCATGAAGGGCTTGCCCTCATGCTCGACATCACGGATCGATACCGCTTTTCGCTTGGAAAGCGGATGGCTGGGACTCACAACCAGCATCAAGCGTTCGCGAAGACGCAGGATAGTGGTGAGTTCCGCACTGAGGAAGGGCCATCCGATCAGTCCTACTTTTACCGTGCCATCCTGAATCATCTCGGTAATCTGGCTACCATGGCCTGTCCGCACAAAGATTTCGACGTGGGGATGTGTGGCATGAAAGCGATCCAACGCGGGGACTAAAAAACCACCTGCGAGTGACTGCAACACGCCAACGGTCAATCGGCCATGGCTGCCAACCTGGGTTAGTCGGGCGGTTTCGACACCCTCTGACAGGACATCGAGCGCCCGACGTGCGTAGGGTAGAAAGCTCTCACCAAGGGCAGTCAGCTCGATATGTCGACCACCACGCACAAAGAGTGCCCCACCTACATTTTGTTCCAGTGTCTGAATACGTGCACTAATGGTTGGCTGGGTGATGTCCAGTGCCAGGGCAGCACGACTAAAGTTGCCCTCCCGCACAATGCGGTCGAAGGCACGCAGTTGATCAACATCCATTGGTGTACTCCTTCGATTCCATTATAGATATATTCGATACTAAGTATAGCCACATGTATCTTGTTGAACAGAGTCGCACGCTGTATCTTACATTGGTGCACATTGTGTATGAGTAGAGTCATTGTATTAAAGAGTGTGATGTTTATGGAAACAACTCAATCACTAGGTCAGGCAGCCAAACGACGCGGTTTGATCGTGATATTGATAGATACATTTTTGATGCTGGGCGGCTTCTTTATGTTGATACCGCTTATCTCGGTGCATTATGTTGATAACCTTGGCTGGGCGGCGGTCACTATCGGTATTATCCTTGGTGTGCGCCAGTTCCTCCAGCAGGGCTTTACCGTTATTGGCGGTGCGCTGGCTGATCGCTTTGGCCCCAAGGGTTTGATGTGTCTGGGCCTCTTCATTCGCACTATCAGCTTTGTGGCCATGGCCTGGGCGAGCACATTTCCTCTGCTAATGGCAACCACAGCGCTTTCTGCCATCGGTGGTGCACTATTCGACTCACCGCGACTCGCCGCCATTACAGCGCTCACGAGTGAGCAAAACCGGAGTCGCGTCTTTTCTATTGCCGGGACCGTTGGTGGCGTGGGGATGACACTTGGCCCCTTGATTGGCGCAGCGCTGATTAGGGTCGATTTTGCGTTTGTCTGTCTTACTGCTGCAGCCTTTTTCTTTGTAGCCTTTCTCATTACAACATTCTTCTTGCCATCGATCCGCCCTGTGACTACTGAGCAGTCGGATGAACAGCAAGGGATTACGCACGGTATTCGCGTTGCGTTGCGTGATCGACGTTTTGTTCTCTTCGTTGCTCTGTCGATGGGGTTCTGGTTTATGTGGGTGCAACTCACCATCTCCCTCCCGCTTATGGCACAAAACATTAGCGGCACCACCGACACTATAGGATTGATGTATGGGCTTAATTCGGTCATGATTGTGCTTTTACAGTATCCACTCCTTCGGCTGGTCGAACGCTGGTTTCAATCATCTGCCATTGTCACATTGGGGATGTTAATCACGGCATTGAGTTTAGGCGGCATGTCGTTTGTATCAGATGTTCCGATGCTGCTTGTGTGTGTTGCGTTGTTCTCTCTGGGTGTTATGTTGGTGATGCCCAGCCAACAAACGGTTGTCGCAGGTTTCGCACCAGCATCGATGGCAGGTTCCTATTTTGGTGTGAGCTTGCTAGCCATGGCCATCGGTGGCGGTCTGGGCAATTTTATGGGCGGTTTGCTCTATGATATGAGCCTCCAGTCAGGCATGTCTGCGCTCCCCTGGATGACGTTCTTTCTGACTGGACTTGTGTCGGCGTGTGGTCTTGGGTGGATGTATCGCCATCAATTCCGGGGCGAGAAAGCACCACAGCAACCAGCGATGGCGACACGTCATAGTCGTTGATTATTTGGCAACTATCTCAGAATATAGTATGGTTGGGTAAGAAACCAAGGAAGTCTGCCAACCATACTTCCTTCACATACTGTGAGGTAGTGCTAGCGAGATGAATGAACGTAAACAAGTCCCCTTCTGGCTCATCGGCGTGCTGATCGCACTTGTGCTCATTTTAATTGGTAATCAGATAGGCAGTCAGCCAAACAATGTCGAGCTTTCACGTGCATTTGAGCCGGTTCCCACTGATCCAAATGCGCCAACTGTTCCATCGATTGAATTTCCCGAGGTCACTTTACCGGAACTCCCACCAGAGGTGCAGCAGGGTGTGGTCGGTCTGCGTGATCGGCTGGCCGGCGGGCAAAGCATACCAGCGCTGACACCTGTTGCCAATAGTAACCAGTTACAGATCGATATCACCCAATTGCGTCGTGAGGGCGAACAGGTTCATATTCAGGGACAGATCAGTAATATCGCCAGCAGTTCGGTCAATATCCCTGCAACGGCATTTTCCTTTCAGGACAGTGCAGGCACGACCTATGGACTGAATGGAAATGCTATTACAACACTGGAGCCAGAGCAATCAACGGACATTGATCTTTCGGTGCCGCTTCCCCCTGATCTCGGATTAACCCTCATTGTCGCAGTGCCACCAGATCCGCCTATTCAGCAGATCCTCATTGTCGAAACAACAGATGAATAAATGGGGAGAGAAGCAATGTGATTTGCTCAATACCTCTTCCCTGCCACGAAAGAACTCTACGGCATACCAATGCCACATCAGTACGACTTAATTGATTAGGGTGCGAAGGGTTGGCTTGACAAAGCAATAGCATAAGTGCTATAATTCACAAATAGTATTCTGTAAAATTGTGCTTTCTAATACTGAAAAGCAGCCACGGAGGTAATCGTGGACCGTATAGAGGCACCCCCTAATGTTGTCATTAGCCGCCTTCCTTTGTATGCACGTAGTTTACGCTATCTTCTCTCCGAGGGGATCGTATCTGTGTCGTCGCAGGAACTTGGCGAGCGCATCAACGTAACTGCTGCACAAATCCGCAAAGACCTCTCGTATTTTGGTGAGTTTGGGAAGCAAGGTATCGGGTACGACGTTGAGAAGCTCCTCGATCACATCGAACGTATTCTCGGTCTCAATCAAGAATGGCCAGTGGCATTGGTTGGGGTTGGTCAGTTAGGTCTCGCTATTGCACGGTATGAAGGATTCCGTAAACAGGGTATTCATCTTGCAGCCTTGTTCGATAGTAGCGCTGACAAAGTCGGTACTGAAATCGAAGGTTTAATGGTCCTGCCAATTGAGCACATTAGCCGAGTGGTACGTGAACAAAACGTCAAGCTTGCCATTATTTCTGTCCCTGCTGCTCGGGCACAGGAGGTGACTGATTTGATGATTGCGGCTGGTGTACGTGCTTTTCTCAATTATGCCCCCATCATCTTACAACGTCCTGATAATGTCTGGATACGGGATATCGATCCCGTCGCTTCACTCCACAGTTTGACGTATTACCTTGCCCGTGAAGAAACACTTCGCTCAGAACCAGAGTAAGACCTCGACTTGCGAATCAATGTATTATCTCCAATGAGGGGTTGCACATGTGCAGCCCCTTGTTCTTTTGTGTTGTGAGTGCTTTCTTCAAAAGAGTGTTGAGAAATTATCACAATGATCCTTCCGTATCACGATCTCCTGTACAGAAGTACAACACCTTTATAGGCATGTACCCGCTATAATAGACATATACGTTTGTTCTTACATGCTGGAATAGGATACATACATGGCTATTGATGAAGCTCGTTTTCGCCAAACAATGGGATATTTTGCAAGTGGTGTTACGGTTGTAACAACACACCACAACGATCACCCGTATGGAATTACCGTCAGCTCTTTTGCCTCGCTCTCATTGCGACCACCTTTGATTCTGGTTTGTATTGATACATCTTTACGCACACACGATGCGATTCTTTCTGCTGGTCGTTTCGCGGTCAATTTTTTGGAAAAACAGCAGGAACATATCTCGCGACAGTTTGCATCACGTGATGATGATAAATTTGCCAGTATTCCCTGGTCCAAAGGTCAGCTCGGACTCCCACTGCTTGAGAACGTGCATGCAACTATTGAGTGTAAACTGTACAACACATTACCTGGCGGTGATCATTCGATTTTTATTGGCGAAGTTGCCTTTACTGAAGTCTATGAAGGCTCACCATTGCTCTATTATCGACGGGGTTACCATGAACTAAAATCGTAATTGATAATCAAAGTTGGTGGTATACTATGCACCACCTCAAATAACAGAATTACGTCGTTTGAGGTGGTTGTATCTTATATCGTCCTGATAGTGTGGGTGAAGGCAAGTATGAATTTTCTTCGTAAACTATTTGGTGGTAATCAACCAGCCAGCGATGGTGCTGTGCACTTGTATGTTAAATGTAAACGCTGCGGCGCTCCAGTCCATGCACGTGTCGATTTACGCAATGAGTTGGTGCCTGAGTATGGTGATGGTGATGAGATTATTGGGTACAAACTCACCAAAGAAATGATGGATTCACGTTGCTTCCAGTTGATGCGAGCCGAAATAACTTATGATCGTCAGCGCCGCGAAACAAATCGAACCATTGATGGTGGAACGTTCATTACGCAGGAAGAATATGACCAACTGATTGCTGCTGGCGCGCACGAACGGAAGATTTCCTGAAGTTATCGCCCCAAAGATATTCTATTGCAAGAGATGATTTCTGATCTTTCTTTTTGTTATGCACCTTCAGGAGACCATTTCTCTTTTGATCGACCAAACCGTATCGCCGCGAAAGTCTCGAGCAAAATCATTATGTGCTTCGAGCACCGTAACGGGAATATGTTGTCGTGCGAGCAATAACCCAAGCATCATTCCTGCGGGACCACTGCCTACGATACAACAAGTTGTGTAAAGATGATCAATAGTAACCATCACACTGAGCTGAAGGGATTGTACATGTATCCGGCAACGGCTAATGTCATTGAAGTCAGGGTAAGTATGTGACGTATGCAATACCACTTTGGGAAAAGCCACAATCCCTTTTCGACTCTGCCAAATACCGTCGTTTGCCTTCCGAATCCTGCAATTGTGGAAAAACCTCACGCATCACCACAAATGCTATCAAAGACCCAATGAACATGCGTGCTGCCGCGTGGGGATTAACGGGCCGTAGTGTTCCTGTTTCCATCTGATGTGAGAGCTAAGCCGTGATAAAGCCTACACCACGTGTAGGACCAATTTTATTGACCAGATCTGCGATGACTGGTTGACGAACTGACTCACCAAACATAACCTTCGCGGCAGACATAGTCGAACGATGCTTTACTACTTCTAGAAAGGCATTTGCAAATAATGTAAGTGCCTCACGGGGCGGCTTCGACATCATCTCATCACTTTGATTAAGCAAATGTATGATAGGAGCGCGTTGTTCAAGTACTTGCAGAAGTAGGTCCGTATTGTCTTTGAAGTAGTGATAGATGAGACCTGGAGAGCCGATGCCCGCCTCCTGTGCGATATCTTTATTAGTAGCTTTTTCAAAGCCTTTCTTCGCAAATACTTCAAGCGCACCATCAATAATCTGTTGGCGACGTTGCTCATATGTCTGATCGTCACCTGGTGGCATTATTGCTTTCCATTGTTGATTGACTAGTCAATCAATGTTATATCATCACAGTTATTGGTCTTCAATAACAAATGTTTCATATTGGTCCGTAACCAAATAGCTCTCATATATATTGTACATGGTAGGGAGTGGTGTTGAGTTACATCGAAACATTCAAAAGTGTTGTCCTCAAATTGACACCATTTTGCATGTCTTCATCTCCTTCTGATGAAGTACACTCAGTGTTGTGTACCATTCCTCTTGTACAACATCTCTAGACTGTTGTACCCTAATCCCTCAAAAAATTTATCCTAAACAATGTTGCTAAGGATGTGCTCATGAAACATATTCCTACCACATGGAAAGTTGTGCATCGTATTGTCTTTCGTAGCGCTGGTGTTATCGTGGGACTCATGTTGCTCTGGTTTGGTGGACATATGGTTGAATGGGTGACGGGCATACGTATCCTTCCCTGGAACCCCTATGCCTTTTGTGGAGACAGTGAACCTGGACCTCTTCCTGATACTGTTCGTGTCGGTTTGTATGAAGAATTTCCGAACCCCTGGCGCCTGGAAAAACTCAATCAGGTTGATTTCCCGGTGACGTTAGCAATTGCCGCTCGCTCAAAAGAGGAATTCCTTGAACAGAGCATTGCTATCCGTCAGCAGTATCCGCAGGTTCGTGAGGTGTACTATTGGCCGCAACTTGCCTATGAAGAAGGCTACTATCTTGGAACGTGGTCTGATGCAGCGGCTATTGAGCGGGCAGCACATGATATCGATGAGTTTCCAGTGCTTTGGGACTTGGAAATGCCACTCAACAAATCATACATCTCTGCTCAAAGCTGGCCAGACAATTCGCAATTTCTCGATCAATGGTTTTCGGCACGTACTGAGGAAGTTCACATCTGGCGAACGCACACTGGCATGGGGTTAGATCCTCGTTTTCTGCGTCTCTTGGCGATGCATTACGATCCACTTGATTATTCGCAGGTCTCGTTGCACCTTGATTTGTATACCAGTGGTGCTGGACTCCCAGAACAGCAGATGAGAAACATTCTACACTGCGGGACAGAACGCTACGCGGAACGTTTTATCCCATCGCTTGGTGTTCTCAATGATGGTGAAGCTGATCCTGATGTTTTTGTTCCTCCAGAAACGCTACGGCGCGATTTGCGCTTAGTACGGGAAGCGGGTATTGCTGAGGTCTGGTTGTTTGGGGTCAATGGGTTGAATGATGCCTATCTTTCAGCAATCAAAGACACGCTTCCTCTCGAACCCTTGCCATCACAGGCTGGATACACAGCAGACTAAACCACATTCATACAACAACCAGACCTCTACGTCTACTCTCGCGGTCATGGAGTAGACGTAGTCTTATTTTGGCGATTCCTGTACTTACGGGTTATGTGTGCTAAATGAGTCCAAAGTTACGTTTATATTGCATGTAACCGCGTGAATGCAGTGACCACGATGTCTCAAACACCAAACACATCACAACACGAGGAGCGTAATTATGATATCGTCGAAGAAAGCTCTGGTGCTCTCTGGGGGAGGAGCGCGTGGTGCCTACCATATTGGAGTTATTGAAACCCTGGTTCAACATGGTTGGATGGTTGATGGCACTGGCCCTGATATTATTGCGGGAACTTCGATAGGTGCCATTAACGCTGCTGCACTTGCCTCTGGCCTGACGGTTGCTCAACTCAAGCAACACTGGTTAGAGATGCACACAGAGGACGTGCACCGTCTCTCGCGTGACTTGCCGTCGGTAACTCGACCATTGTTGCGCTTTCTCATGCGTAATGTGCTTACTTCAGAAGCCCATAACGGCGCAAGCGATATTCCTGATGTGACCGAGGGCATGAGTGCACAAAGCGTATTTTCACGGTTGAGTTCTCTTTTCAGAACACGGCCCTTCCGCAGTTTGCTGGATACAACTCCATGGCGCTACACATTGGAGAAATGGATGGACTTTGAGCGGATCAACAGTGAATCAGCACCAGCCTTACTACTGGCTGCCACCGATCTTCAAAGTGGGGCATTACGTATGTTTTGTAATCGTGATCGGAAAGACAATGTGTCTGATACGATTACGATTGACCACCTTATGGCGTCGTCGAGTATTCCGATTGTCTATCCATGGACAACCATTGATCAGCATAAATATTGGGATGGCGCGGTTCTGGCCAATACGCCATTGGGTCCTGTTGTGGATGTAGCTGGCGAGAGCGATGTGGATATTATTGTGGTGATGATGACGCCATGGAATGAAGATCCTGCTGCTTTACGGGCTCAACTCCAACACCTTCCCGAGGATCTTGTGCAGGGACTCTCACTAACTCTTGATTGGTCATTGCTTGCGTCGTATCGTGCCGCGCTGAAAACACTCCGCAGTTACAATCGATTAGCCCAGGCAGCGCAGGAATTGGATCGTGCCGCTGAAATGACAGGCGATGAGAGCTTTCGGATGCATAATGTCCCGCGACATATTGCGGAGCCAACGGTTATCTCCCCCGAGTCTATGATGCCTTTGGAGTGGCTGATCGATTATGAAGAAGAGACGCATCAGCACCTATTTGAACTTGGTCGTGCAGATGCAGAGCGTGCACTGGCCCAACGCCACAAGACAAACGCAACATCATCATAATCATTCCTCCAAATTTATAGATATATAAGAGAAATAGTCGACTCAGATAGTGAGTCGACCATTTCTCTGTAGAATGAAAGAAAAAGATTATCGTATAATCATAGGAAGATAAACTTCTGTTCCTGAGGAACCTGTTGCTGTGCGTAGTTTGGTTTCTATTGACCAGCGTGTGATGGATTGGCTCGAGTCTTGTTCCCATGTAAAGGTATGCATGCCAGCTGACAAAGGAACACGAAGCGTGGTGCTGCTGCTGGCAAGAGAAACATTACTGGTCGTTGGTGTTCCATTATCGATGATGACCTGTCCAAGCCCTTCTTCAATTTCGAGAACAACATCATAAACACCGCTAACTGGCGCCTCAACCTGTACAATTGGATTGATACCATTCCCATGGGTAACACCTTCCCATGTATGTGGTATTTCTTTAATAGCCTCTACATCTACCTGATAATCCATCTGTTCACTGTTGCTACTTGGTGTCACAAGGCGCAGCCGGTTGTTTCCTGGTGCAAGGTTAGATGTCGCCCAAAAGACTTCACCACCATATATCGTTGTGGCACTGTACACGCGGGTATCGCCATTAAAAAGCTCTATTTGTAATGCGTCGGTATAAGTGCCAGTTGCTGCAACGCGGATATTAACTGGTTGACCACTAGAAACTTGAAGTGGTATCCACTCCTCACGGAAGGTATTGCCACTACCACCAAGCGTTCCACCACTCCGGGTGAATGTGAGCTTGTCATTGAGTTGCTCTGTTGGCGTAATAGTGACGCTCCATGTGCTTTTTGTTTCAGCAGGGTCTTGTATGACGAGCAGCGAACGTGTGCCTTCTGCAACATAAGCTGTGAAATCTGCCTGCACTGTATCAGTGACAGTCTTCTGGAGGTATTGGTTATCGAGGCGCAATTGATAACGTCCTGATGTGGCTTCAAGCTTAAATTGATAAAGCCCCGAGGTTGGAAAGTTAAGTTTAATGGATGGGCGACCATCGTTTGAGTGAGATGGCTGACCGTAGGTGCTACCTTTCCAGGTTACTGGTGCATCGGGAATAACGCTGGTGGTAACACTGTAGGCTAGGGGTGCGCTGTTTGCATCATTGGCTATGATTCGTAACGCATTAGTACCGGTCACAAGTTTTGTACTGCCCCACGCAATCTCGCCACCGAAAATATCATCGCTGGTATATACTTTTTCACCATCATTATAGAGCTCTACGATTAATTTGTCAGTGGTTGAACCTGTGGCCGCAACTCGAAGGTTCACAAGTTGGTCTTCGATAATTTGAAGTGGAATCCATTCTTCTTTGAAAGTAGTAGTACCACCAAGTACAGCTTTGGTCGCTTCTCGGTAGGGTAAAGCATCTGTACCACCAACCTCTTCTAAGGCCATACTCCAGTTTGTTACACTCTCATCAGGGTTTTGAATAATGCGAAATGTATGAGCCCCAGCACTGAGGTAATACACACTGTCAGTAGGATCAGGAGTATTACCGGTTGCTACAGTTTTTAGAACATAGTTATCATCTACTTTGAGTTGGAAACTCCCGCTCGTTGCCCCTAATGTAAATCGATAACGACCTGCTGTTGGAACGGTGAGTTGAATTACTGATGCGGTTCCAGCACCATGTGAGGTACCACTCCATGTGGAAACATTCTCGGCAATGGTAGGAGCAACTCCACGTGCATAAACGATGACATCATAATTAAGCGTCTGCCCGCTCGTATTCTCAATAGTGAGTCTACCGCCGTTGGGAATATTTGTGTATCCCCACGTTGTTTCTCCTGTTCTTACGTTCCATGCCGCTACAGCACTACCATCCTTGATAACACGCATTCTCAACACGTTGCCAGGCGTGCCACCGCTTACTTTCAAACGTAAATTAGCTGGTCCAGGACTGTAAATAGGAGTGCTAAACGTATTTCCGTTGGTCAAAGTCCCATCACTGCTAAAGAGTTCTTCACCAGAGTCAGCAGCTTTAATCGAGGTGTTAGTTCCAATAAATGAGAGGGTGAGCAACACAATCAACAGGACGGATACATAGGTTGGGCGAGGCTTCATGATTGCTCCTTCAGTGTAGATAATGATCAATTCGAGATAATATGTGAGGTCAGGTGCAGATTCGTGTGTCGCTTGTTAGGTCGTGGACAACTTACTCTAAAGCAATGATTAGCATAGACGAGGGTGTATTAACCCTCAATAGGAACATAGTCCCTTGCAAAATCCAACCTTTGTTTATGAGCATCTAAGAGTGTGTTCGGAAAGTCGTACTACTTTGTCAGTCGTCTGAGCATTAAGCGGATAGCACCAATGTAGACAACGGATTCACTGTTTTCCGGCAGCCGTTCATCATCTGTACGTAACCGACGACTACGACCAAGCCAGGCAAAGGTGCGCTCAATCACCCAGCGCTGTGGCTGTACCGCAAAGCCACTCTGCCCTGCGGGTTTGGCAACCTGTTCGAGCGTGATGGCATAAGACGTTTTGGCGGTCTGAATGACCCACTCCTTGTACCCGGTATTAACCCAGATATGTTGCAGATCAGGAAACGCATGACAGACATCGGCAAGAAGCCACGCTGCGCCTTCACTATCTTGGATATCCGCCGTATGGACGAGGACGCGCAACACCAAGCCATGTGTGTCAACTAGAAAGGGTGTGCTTACGGCCCTCGACCTTTTTTCCCGCGTCGTCGCCGCGCTCGCCACCGGCCTCAGTCGTTTTTACACGCTGACGGTCGATCACTCCAGCGGTCGGTTCCGGTTCACGTCCAGCTTGCGTGCGGACGTGTCGTCGCAGCGCGTCATTGATCTGTAGCCACGTACCATCAGTGCTCCATTTGTCAAAGTAGTAACGAGCGCTGGTCCAATGCGGAAAGTCCGTGGGGAGCAGGCGCCACTGACAACCAGTACGTTCCCAGTAGAATAAGGCATTGACAATCATTCGTAAGTCCAACGTGGTGGGGCATCCCATCGTTCCTTGTCGGGTGACGATTGGTTCCAACCGTGTCCATTCAGCATCATTCAGGTCGGTATAGTAGCCTTTTCGTGTCATCAGTTGCCTCCAGTCAAGAACTAGATGCCTGATACCAGATGACACCCCTACTTTCTGAACATGCTCTAAGTTGTGGATAACAGGTTGTTACAGAGGACAAGATCGTATGAAACTTGTTGATAGTCGTAACTCATACATAGTAGAAGCACTATTCAAGTGTGACATGGAAATATAATACAAGAGGGGTTGTACGGAATCATCAGGAATAAACTGGTTGCTTTTGTCTGTACAATTAGTTAACTTTGGACTACTTTTTGGTTGGATTTTCCTTGCTGTTACCGCACTTCTCCACATACGAAAGAGGCCGTTGGCAGATAAAACGGCTACCCAGATCGCGGTAGCAGTTATCGTATTGGCACCAATTTTAGGAGCAGTTGCGTTTTTTATTGTTCATCCAAACCGCGATCTGTCACACTCTCAGAAATAGGACTGAATGTATCAATGGCAGCTTGTATCTGTGGATCTTCGCTGGGTGTGTACCGCCACCACTCGGTGTCGATCTCGATATCAGGCTGCACGCCCTGCCCTTCAATAAGGTCACCATTGGGCAATTGATAGGCCAATTCTGCCAGCCACAAGCGTGATCCATCAGCAAGATCATGTGACAGCAGATTTTCCGTGTTGCCTGCACTGGCGGTTCCTACGGTACGTGCTCTTTCTAGTACCTGCATTCCAGCTGCAAACATCTCTGCAGCACTCACTGTCCCGTTTCCTGTCAACACAACAATTGGTACATCGACAAGTTGTGGTACGAGGACTCCACTCGGAACAATGAGTTCAGAACTACGGTTACGGCCTGCTGTATTCCCGATGCTTCCACCATCAACAAACAAACCAATTGTCGCCAGCATTAAATCAACCCGCCCACCACCATTGCCACGCACATCGATAATCAATCCTTCCAATTCTTGGTCTTGGGTGAGTGTTTCTAATTGTTCACGAACCATCTGATCCAGTTCATCAACAAAAAAGGTGTCAATCGTGAGCAACCCAATCTGTGTTCCAGGCAGTAATTGGGCACTAACAGACGAAAATGCTTCACTTTCTATGATCCGCCGGACAACCGGTACCTCACGGATGGCACCATCAGGTGAAAGAATACTGAGATTGACGTAGGTTCCAGGGACGCCACGTACCATACTCAGGGGTCCTCCTGCTCCAAATGCGTTGGGGTCATTAAAATCAATGCCTTCAACCTGAATAATGATGTCGCGTATTTGTAGACCAGCTTCTTCTGCGGGGCCTCCTGTTGCAAGTTGTGTAATTAAGCCTCCTTCGTCAACTGCACGGACACTCGCGCCAATACCACCATAACTTAACTCACCATTAAAGCGCGCCTGCTCATCTGCGACTTCGCGTGGCGATACGAAGCGTGTATGTTCATCACCAAGACGGTCAATCAGTTCATACATCAATGTGTAAAATTCTTCTGTTGTTGCTGCTACAGCCACACGAGGAGCAAATTCTTCTTGTACCGCATTCCAATCAAGACCACGATAATCAGAGTAGACATAACGATCTCGTATGAGTTCCCATACTTGCGTAAAGACTTCATTGTGTTGTTCTGCGGACAGTGGTGTAAGAGTCGCAGTAGGAGTTAGTGGAATAAATGTCGGGGTTGGTTCAGGTGTTGCTGTTGGGAGTGGTGTCGCACTCGGTTCAAGCGTTGGGAGCGGAATAGCAGTAGTATTTGGCAAAGATGTTGGCGTTGGTTGTTGAGCTACACGCAATGGTATCTGATTACCAAAAGGTGCACAGGCGACCAAGATGATCGCGATAGACCAGATAAGGAGCATATTGCGAAGTGCTTGCACGACTCACATAATCCTATTCTATGTTGGTATAAGGTTTATCTTACAGGTCAAGTTGTTGGGCTAGTTTTTCAAAATCGCTGAGTGGGAACGGTGCGCCAACATACACAAGCGCACGTGTAAACCCAATTTGCTGCCATTGTTCCAGTAACGCTTTGGGATTGCGAATGAAATCCGGCCACATTGGGTGGATAGACAGATCAAATCCCTCACGACTACGACCTCGTTCAATCAATCCTTTATCAAGTGCCTCGAATAAACTTGGGAAGTGTTGGCGATCTCGCCATTGTAGATTGAGACCATCAGCATAACGTCCGGCCAACTGTACCATCCGCGGGCCACTTGCTCCCACAATTAAATGTGGCGGTGGCGCTTGTCGGGGTGAAGAAATGGCTTCTGTAAGCTGATAGTGGTTGCCTTGAAATGTTACAAGTTCACCCGTCCACAATGCAGGAATAATCTGCAATGCTTCGTAGACGCATTCTACTCGCTTACGTGGAGAACCTTGGTCAATGCCAAATTGTACCTGCTCATATTCCAACCCGCCTGCCCCAATACCCAGCTCACAACGACCACCAGATATCTCATGGAGCGTTGCAGCAACCTTGGCCAAGCGACCAGGGTGTCGGTTGGTAATGTTTGCAACGAGCGTTCCAAGAGTAACGTGGGTAGTGACTTCAGCAAGGGCAGCCAGCGTTGTCCAACCTTCCAAAACCGGCTCGTAGGGGTCATTCCACGAGACATAATGATCCCATACCCAAACTGAGTCGAACCCTAACACATCAAGTTGTTGTGCGGCTTCACGAAGTTGTGTATAGGTTGAGCCAAAGGTTCCAAGACAAAACCCAACAGTAATCATTGTTATGGTAATAAAGTAGACAAAACTGTATAAATGCAATACCTATAATCATACCATATTGCACGGCCTTATGCCGATGAAGATGATAAGTGTGCTCTCAGGGAAGCGTCCTCTAAAAAAACACACTTGATGCAGCCGCTCAAAAGTTGTTATATTGTTTACAGAGGAAGTAACTGTTTTTACAGTTTTGTGACACCGAGCAGATGGGAAAAATGCTACACTTCATATGACACAACGATATTTTTTACTATGTTACACAAACAGGAAAGGAGGCTTGCATGAGGTATGTTGTAAACCAATGGTATCGACTGAGAAAGAAGCATCATTCTCCACCGATGCGTTGGCAAATTGTAGGGGGAATCTGTATCGTTCTTCTTTGTATGGTTCCATCATCTGTAATGGCACAAGACGTTCAACCATCTGATCAAGATTCTCCTTCCATAGCCGTTACGGCAGACGCCACTGGCGCCCAGACATTAGATTGGTTCGGTGTTCAACAGGAAATTCCCTCGGATGTTACGCTGACACAGGGCATACCGCAGGAAGTTGTCGAATTCGTTCAGACCCTCCTCGGCAACGATGCTAATGAACAGGCCCAAAATACAGCATCGGATGGCGTGACTGTAGCACAACTGCAAACTTTTCCATCTGATCGTGAATGGCCGGTGGTGCGGTATGGTGACAGCGACGAAAATGTGGTAACTTTGCAAGCTATGTTACGACAACAAGGCTACGATATCTCTTACAATGGGGAATTTGATGCCCAAACGTATGATGCGGTACGCCAGTTCCAAGTTGACAACAGATTGGAAGATGATGGTATTGTAGGACATAACACGTGGGAAGCATTGATCTCAACAGTTCGCTTAGACGATGACAATGCCGTTGTTGAAGCGCTCCAACGTCAACTCGCCAATCGATATGGTTATGACATTGATGTGGATGGTGTATTTGGTTCCATTGAAACACATCCGACAGTAATAGATTTCCAACAATCTCGTGGTTTGTCTCCAGATGGTATTGTTGGCCCAGACACTTGGGCGGCGTTGCTCTCGGGTACAAGCCAGGGAACCCAAGATGGTGGTACGTTAAGCCATGCAGCGGCTATGGCAAGACTTGATGAAGCAGGTATTCCTGTCGTGGCATCTCAGGGGTATATTGGCCCAGATCGAACAGTGCGTGGTGGAACATCATTAGAAGGGGTACAAGCATCATCAATTGCTGGCATTATCAATTTTCAGGAAGAGTGTGGTTGCGATATCAGAATTACTGGTGGAACTGAGACATGGATTCACGCTGATGGGCCCCGTAGCCATCATAGTGGCCATAAAATCGACATTAGCGTAATCCCTGAAGTAGACAACTATATTGAGTCAAACTATACCTTCATTGGATATCGTGGTGACGATCCAAAATATGAAGATCCAAATGGGAATATCTTTGTACGCGAAGATAGTCCACTGCATTGGGATATTCTTTTCAATTAATAGCGTCAACTAATGGCCATGAGGAGACTTGACCATTTGGTAATGTTTTGATAACTTGATAGTACAGAAAAGATGATCACTAATATGTCAGCAAACTGTCTGCATGAATCCAATAGGACTCATCAGGCAGTTTTTTGTTAGTCTTGTATGGTCGTGATATACCTGCAAAATGAGGCAGAAGGCCACGTATATCTTTCTGCAGAGTTCTAGAACATCCTGGAAAGACTAGGATTGACGGGGTATCTCGTGTAACATGCAATTTAGAAAACACATGTATAATTATCTCTATATGTTCCCCATTGCGATTGAAAGACGTACAAGTTTTACTTTGGTCAGGAGCAGAAAAGTTATGCAAGTGAATCCCGGAATTTTTAAAGCCTACGATATTCGTGGAATCTATCCAACTGACCTGAATGAAGATATTGCATACGCTATCGGACGCGCATTCGTGACCTTTCTCAAGGTTGACGAGGTGATTGTCGGTCGTGACATGCGTGTGTCAGGACCAGCTATCTTTGACGCAGTCACTCGCGGCATAATGGACCAGGGTGCCAATGTCGTAAACATCGGTATGGTCAGTACTGACCAATACTATTTTGCATGTTCTGAGTTAAAACTCCCCGGTATGATGGTCACTGCGTCGCACAACCCGAAAGAGTACAGTGGGTTTAAGATGGTCCGCCAGATGCCCTACCTATTAAGTGGCAGCGAAGGTATACAGGACCTGCGAAGGATCGTCGAGACCGAAGATTTTGCCTCATCGACAGGCAAGGGTAGCATGCGCGAAGAAGATCTCTCAGAGGACTTTATCAAAGCAGTACTTGCGTTGATCGATGTCGAATCGCTCAAACCACTTAAGGTGATCGCCGACACTGGCAATGGTATGGTTGGCCCCATCCTCAAACGTGTATACGATCATCTGCCAGTCGATCTGACAGGTCTCTATCTTGATCCCGACGGTACTTTACCAAACCACGGCCTTGACCCGCTCCAGCCAGAAAACCGTGCAGAACTAGAACAGCGAGTCGTATCCGATAGTGCTGCGGTTGGGTTTGCATTTGATGGTGATGGCGACCGCTTCTTCGTTATCGATGATCGTGGTGTGTTTGTCGCTGGCGATTACATGACAGCCTTGATGGGGCGTTATCTGCTGGAGAAAAAACCTGGCAGCAAGATTGTCTACGATGTGCGTGCCTCTTGGGCTGTCCCTGAGTTGATTACCGAAGCTGGTGGTATTCCGCTTATGGAGCGTGTAGGCCATGCTTTTATCAAAGCACGTATGGCCGCTGAAGGCGCACTCTTCGCAGGCGAAGTGACGGGCCATTATTACTTCCAAGACTTTAATTATGCCGACTCTGGGGTGATTCCTTCGTTGATTATTCTCGAAATGCTTTCAAAGCAGGGGGGCAAAATGTCCGATCTGCTCAAACCACTTGAAGCAAAATACTTTATTTCAGGCGAAATAAACTCACGAGTGGAAGATGCTTCAGCCAAAATGGAAGAATTGGCCAAGCGCTTTGGTGATGGAAAAGTTGAACATTTGGATGGTGTTTCTGTGACCTATCCAACCTGGCATTTCAATGTACGTGCCTCCAACACTGAGCCTCTGGTGCGCCTGAATCTGGAGGCGTTGACTCGTGAAGAGATGGAACAGCGTCGAGACGAAGTGTTAAATATTATCCGATCCTAACTCGTAGTATGTTTGCTCCTCGGTGATGAAAGAGGTTGTTATGTTCAAAGTTGTCTGGCTTGCAATCAAAGACCTTTTTGATGAGCTATTTGTCTTGATGGGTGTCAACATTGTGTGGATTTTGATCAATCTTCCACTCCTTGGTTTGACATTTGTCTTTGCAAGTGGCGGTACGACCTTTCTTGCAGCAATCACACTCCTCCTCTCGGTCTTAACATTAGGGCCAACAAATGCAGGATTGCACGTCGTCGCAGAACGTGTCACCGAGGGGCGCAAAATAGGTATTGGCACCTTTTTTGAGGGGCTGCGGTCCCATGTGCAGTTGAGTTGGCAAGTCTATGGCGCCTGGATGTTTGGCTTGCTGCTTATCCTTGTCAACTTACAGTTCTACGCAGGAATGGGCAATGTGATTGGCTCATTCCTACTGGTGCTTTTTCTCTACCTTTTACTGATCTGGTTTGGTCTACTGGTCTATATTGGCCCATTGATGATTGTACAGATTGATAAACGCCTTCGCACGATTGCCCGTAATGCCATGCTGATGACTCTGGGGCGGCCGTTATTCACCATCGGCACACTCATAATGATGGGCCTGATCAGTCTTGTGTCGTTCATCGTAGGCATCCTGGTGCTCTTGGTCACCTTCTCATTTTTTGCACTCTGGGGCTTCCATGCAACCAACAAACTGATCAAGGATGCGGAAGATCGCCGTGCCGCAATGGAAGAGAAGACTCAACCACAGGCGACAAGTGCAGGCAACCCATACAGTAACGAGAAAGGACGTGGCGGACAGATTCGTCCACGCGATTAACAACGTTCCACCGTGTATCACGCTCTGTATCAACGGGGGTTTCATCTGTCATTGTGAAGGAGGGTCACACATGACTGAACGCGACTATCTTGACATACGTCGTACGCTCTATGTTGCTGTAGGAGCAGCTTTGCTGACTTTGGCCGTTGTGTACACATTCGCCCTATATGTTGCTCCTGTCCAGGCCCAGAGTGGCACCATTGAACTGGCCATCGACAAAACGCTCCAGGGAAGCGATGTCGTACAGGTTGGCCAGGAGCTTCTTTTCACTATTCGCATCGCTAACAACTCGAACAATATCACCGTCACTGAATTACCCCTGATCGACGAATATGACTCGAATATCATCAGCTTTGTTCGCGCCGATCCATCTCCTTCGACAATGAGCGAGGGTGTGTTGACATGGGATGATCTGACCAGCACGTTTGGTGAATTGCCGCCCGGTGAAGTCATCACGGTGACAGCGGTCTTTCGTGCTATCCGTGCTGAAGTGGCCACCATCAATCGTGCACGCATTGAAGCGGCGCAGGGTTCCGGCGGCGAAAGCGGTGGTGGAGAAGATGGCGCCAGCAGTGGTGAGGCAGAAGGTGGCCAGGTGGTGGTTAC
>JBCDFA010000124.1:0-19380 GCA_039178835.1 Chloroflexota bacterium | reverse complement strand
TGCTCAAATGGAAACGGCGCCTGATAGATCACGGTGTTGCGGTTGATGGCCCATTGGACCGTCACTATTTTCGTTCCATTTACTTCCGCGACCCTGATGGCGTCATCGTCGAGATCGCGACGCGTGGCCCTGGCTGGACGGTTGACGAGGCTGCGGATGCGCTGGGCACCACGCTGCTTGCGCCACCGTCGGAGATGATGGTGGCCAATCGTGATGCAGAACGCATCCAGGCAACGACATGGTCCGAACCTGTGCCGGAGATTACCGAAGATATGGCACTATCGCACGGCATGCATCACATCACGGCGATAGGAAGTGATATCAACCAGACACACGCATTCTTTAGCGACCTGCTTGGCATGCAACGTGTCAAAATGACTTCCAACTTTGACGATCCCGATTCGGCACACTGGTACTGGGGTGTTGACAATGGGCGACCTGGAACGCTGATCACGTACTTCGAGCGAGACCCAAACCGCGAACGACGTGTACGGATGGGCGCCGGACAGACACACCATTACGCGTTGAGTGTGCCCGATGAGGAAACCCAACTCATGTATCGTGAAAAGCTGCTGGAAGCCGGATATCGGGTATCACCCGTTATGGATCGCATCTACTTTAAGAGCATCTACACCAACGATCCCGATGGGCACATCGTGGAGTTGGCAACTGCCGGACCAGGCTTTACATTCGATGAAACACCGGATGCCCTGGGGCAACGGTTGCAGTTACCGCCATGGCTCGAACAGCATCGTACACGTATTGAAAGTGCACTCCGTCCACTGACGCTTGAATAGGAGATAAAAAGAATGGTGAACACAATTCAAGGGCCACACCAAAACCAAACCGTTGTCGCCACGGGAGCCTCGATTGAGAATGCGCCAGTGGCGATGGTGATGGTACACGGGCGTGGGGCAACAGCCGAGAATATTTTGACGCTTGCATTTGAACTACAACAGCCAGATATTGCGTATCTTGCACCCCAGGCAGCGGGTAGCACCTGGTATCCCTACAGTTTTCTGGCACCAATTGAGCGTAATGAGCCGGGGCTATCATCCGGGCTTGCGGTTATCGCAACGATACTGGAGCAGGTTGCTGCGGCGGGTATTCCACCCGAACGAACAATACTGCTCGGCTTTTCGCAGGGGGCCTGTCTTTCGCTGGAGTTTGCCGCACGCAACGCCAAGAAGTACGGCGCGGTGATCGGGCTGAGTGGTGGGCTGATTGGCCCCGAAGGCATACCACGCGACTATCCCGGCTCGCTTGATGGCACACCCGTCTTTTTAGGATGTAGCGATATCGACCCGCACATCCCACTGACAAGGGTGCAGGAAAGCACGGAAATATTGCGTGGTCTGGGTGGCAACGTGACCGAGCGGATCTATCCGGGCATGGCACATACAATCAATCAGGACGAAATCGACTTTGTACAACAGGTAGTACAGTCACTTGTACCTTCCTCCTAAACACAACACTAAGATACCTATCTTAGCGGGCGATCAGATTGGTCGTCCGCTTTTATCTTCACATACAACAAAGCCCTCTTTTTGGGTTATACTATAAAATAATGTCTGTATCGAAATAAAGTGAGTGTTGCTGTTAAGGAGTCATACTATGAGTGCGCCCTTTCTGTCTGATGCGAATGAGTTGCAGGAGAAACTAGTTGCGATCCGCCGTGACCTGCATGCTCATCCAGAATTGGGGTTTCAAGAGGTACGAACTGCGCGTGTTGTCGCTGAAGAACTGAACTCACTTGGTTATGAGGTCGTTACAGGAGTGGGTAAAACAGGTGTTGTTGGGTTGCTGGCCGGTGGAAAATCGGGTGATCAAACTGTTCTTTTGCGCTTCGACATGGATGCCTTACCCATCGAGGAAGCAAACGACGTGCCATATCGCTCACAAACACCTGGCCTTATGCATGCGTGCGGTCATGATGCTCACGTAGCGGTTGGTCTGGGTGTTGCAAATGTTTTGGCAAAACACCGTGATGAATTACCCGGAACCATTAAACTCATGTTTCAGCCAGCCGAAGAAGGGCTCGGCGGGGCTATGGCTATGATTGATGATGGTGTTCTGAAAGGGCCTGATGTGGATGTAGCCCTTGGCCTACACGTCACATCAATGGTGCCACTGGGCTGTGCGGTCATCCGCAGTGGCTCGATGATGGCCGCCGCAGATGAGGCAACCATTACAGTTCATGGGAGAGGTGGACACGCCGCACATCCTGAACAGGCCACCGATGCCGTTCTGATCGGCTCACACATTGTGGTGGCACTCCAGACCATCGTATCCAGAAATCTTCATCCAGAAGAGGTTGGCGTTCTCACGGTTGGCAGCATTCAGTCAGGGCAAGCCAGCAACGTTATTGCAGAAACGGCCACCTTACGCTGTAGTGTGCGTAGCTTTGAGCAGGAAACACGCGAGATGTTGCATCGCCGCATCCGCGAAGTGGCTACTGGCATCGCGGCAACATTTGGCGCTACCGTCGAAGTTGACATTCATTTCGGGGTCGATCCGACTGTCAATGCACCAGCCCCGACAGCTGTTATGTATGAGGCTGCCGCCGAAGTGCTGGGCAGTGAGCAGATTGATACAACATTCCGAACCACTGGCGGGGAAGATTTTTCCGCCGTGCTCCAACGTGTGCCAGGGAATTTTTTCTTTCTGGGGGCACGCAATGATGCCCGTAACCTAAATTTTCCTCATCACAATCCACATTTTGACATCGACGAGACATGTCTGTCACAGGGCGTTGCGATTCTGAGTGATGCAGCTGTACGGTGTCTCAACGGTGAACTCAATAAACATCAATAAGTGACACTACTTCATACAACAGCGGGGCTCATGTGAGCCCCGTCGTCGCTATGTTCGGCGCTCCTTCAACACCCCCCTCAAAATAAACATCATATTGGCTGGGCGCTCAGCCATACGGCGCATCAAGTAGGGATACCACTCGCTTCCATATGGCATATAGACACGTACACGATATCCATCACGGATCAACTGTTCCTGAAGATCACGCCGAATACCATAGAGCATCTGAAACTCGAACTGCTCAGTACCAATACCTTGTTGTGCGACAAAACGAGTTGTTTCTTTAATAATTTCCTCATCGTGCGTAGCAATGGCAGGGTAGTTTCCTTCGGTAAGGAGCAGTTGCGTCAATCGCACATAGTTGTGATCCGTATCGGCTTTCTGGGGATAGGCGACCGTTGCAGACTCGTTATAGGCACCTTTGCATAAACGTACCTGGGCACCAAGTGCATTAAGTTCGTGGATGTCCCCTTCGCTACGATATAGATACGACTGAATCACAATACCAACATTGTGATGGCGAGAGCGCAGGTTCTTGAAAAGATCGAGCGTTGCTTGTGTATGGGCAGAGCCTTCCATATCAACACGCACAAAAAAGCCCAACTGTGCCGCCTGTGCCACAATACGATCCACGTTACGAAGACACAGCGCTGGATCGATATCAAGCCCCATTTGTGTCAGCTTTAATGAAGCATACGCGTCGAGCCCAGCCCGATCCATCGCATGCAGCAGTGCAATGTACTGAACCGCAGCAGCATTCGCATCCTCTGCATCATGCACCGACTCGCCGAGCAGATCCAGTGCAACCTGCATACCATTGACATTGATCTGTTTGGCTGCCTCGACTGCGTCCTGTAACGACTCTCCAGCGACAAAACGCTGAACAATCGGACGCGTCATAGGCCCACCAAGAAGTGTCTTCAGCTTTGGCTGGTCAGATAGATAAAGTAATGTTCCACGTAGCATAACATCTCCCAGAGTACAACGAGGTACTACTACAAGGCATATGGTTCCGTTTGAAGCTTATATGGTATCAACCGACGTCTCGACAGGCAACCCCATCGCCAGCCTTCGCTCATCAGCCAGCCGCCGTTTTTCAGCGATATCTGCTTCGGTAATGTAGCGATCAAACGAACGCAGGCCAGCTAACTCTAGCCCGTGTTCATTCATTAAACGATACATCTCCTTCACGCGATCCATCTCGATATTGCGTCCAAGAGTATAGTCTTCAAATTTGCCAGCCATCGCGAGGAGTGCTGTTTCGGCCAGACAGGCATAAGCAGTTCCCGGCGGCAACCCAATATCGAAACCAAAGTCCGGTTCACCTGGGAGTAGAATCTCGCCTGATTCAATTACCAGGATATCCGGGCGACGCTCAGCATCTTCTTCTTTCACGTCGGGGGGACGTGCGACGTCACATACGACAGCGCCAGGTTTGAGTTTGTCGACATTAATGACTTTGCCGGTTAACGCAGACGTGGTGGTGATAATGAGATCCGCATCGCCCAGATACGCATCAGCGCGAGTTGTCGCAACCACACGTGCACCAGGGGTTTCTTGCTCGATCTGTTGTTTGAGGGAAAGCAACCGCTCTGGGCGTGGCGCCACCAGCACCACATCACCAACGGCCTGAGCAATGAGACGTGCGCACACCGAGCCAATTGAGCCGGTAGCCCCAATCACCACTGCACGACCCTTGTCGACAGGGCCGCCCATGAGACGCACTGCACGTTTCGCAGCTTCCAGGGTTGCAGCGACGGTTAGTGAGTTGCCTGAGGTGATGCCAATATCGCTCTTCTGAGCAACAGTAATTCCGGCGTCGCCAACCACAGAAGTGAATGCGCCCAAGCCCATCAGCTTTGCACCCATCCGTTCAGCCATACGGGCTGCGCGAATCAACCGTCGATATGCGAAAGAGGGGGGATTTTTCATCAGGGCACGGGGGGTAGCCCCCAATGAGAACAGTAACCCCTCGATTTCTTTTCCTGTTGCTTTTGAACGCACGCCTCGTATACGTGAGACATAAAGAGGTGGAATCTGGGCTGCAGTACGTTCAACTAAGCGCTGCGGGAGGTACTGTGTCCAGCGAAGCGCCGGATGTTTGGCGATAAACCGGGTCGAGAGTGGATGAATGACAAAGGCAAAACGTGACTTCTCCTCTTCCTGTGCGAGATGTTGCACCGTCGGCTGCCACTTTGCATTATCAATGAACGCAAGCAGATCGGATTCGGTCGGATGGGGACCACTCTCCATAACAGCAACCGCGATGGCTTCCAACACATCGGTGGCTACGAAGGGATGCTTCTCACTCAATTCAGGTGTCATCGTAATCAAAGTCTGGACACCACGCTCCCGCAGATCATCTATCTCGACTGGTGAAGGATCATCAGTGATGATCGTTTTCCCACGAAGATTAGGCGGTGCAAAACGTCGGATGTAGGCAAAATCTCCCGCAATGACATCGGCCCAGCGAAAGAGTGCTTCTGCGCGTGTGTCACGTCCTTCACGGCCCAGAGCTACTGGATGGACGACTCTGTATGGCAAGAGTGCGAGGATCGGAAGCGCAGTTGCTGCGTACAATTCAAGCTGTTGAATGGAGCGTGGCACTGGTAGAAAAGGTAAACCTATATGTATGAGTGGATCAGCAAAACGTAATTCCCCATCATACTGCGCCAAGGCCTGTGCCATAGCATAACGTTCTACCCCGCTGGTTAGGAGAATGCGACGGAAGCGGAACATGCCTGGCTGTAGGCGGTTAGCCTGTTGTACCGCCCAACGCTCAAGGGTGGCCTTGAAGCCACTCCCGTCGACCACTGGCGTCCGTTGGGCACTGGTCGCAATCCTCAGTGCTTCGTGATGTGGGTAGTGGGCCCCTCCAACATGAAAAACTGGAGTTAATCCGCCTAAGCCAATCGCGTCAACCTGTCCGTCGTATTCGCGCACAAGTGCGGCGGCCTGTGCGACATCGCCATTGGTGCCAACACGCTGCACCTCAATATGCTGACCAAGTAATGAGGTAGTGAACCGAAAATCGCGTTGGGACGACCCTAAACTGATGCTAACAATGCGCTTCACTGCTTATGCTCCTAACACGAAGTATACGTTTGCCCTGAACGATACGGGATATGTATAGTATACCATTGGATTGGCTGATTAAAAGATGACCAGCAAATAGATTGTGCTACTATGTGAGGAGAGATATCTTGCATTCCATAGTGTTAGTTTTTACCAATGACCATCACGCGCTGGGAACAACTGTACCAAGAGGATCGACGAGTAAAGGTAGCACCCACATCGATTTGTGGGCAGAAGGCAGTTTCAGCTTTCACACGTTTTCAAAAGACGAATATTCTTGATCTTGGGTGTGGAGTTGGTCGTGATACGGTGCTATTTGAGGCCGCTGGGCTGCGGAGTGTCGGTGCCGATGCCGCAATCAATGGTTTATCTATTGCGAAAACAATACTGACTGACACACCATTAGTGTGTGCGGATGCTCGTTCACTTCCCTTTGAAAACGAATCTTTCGATGGGGTTTATTGTTTTGGGTTGTTGCATGAGTTTGCGAGCACACGAGCCGAAGACGATACACTGCTGGTTGTAGCAGAAATAGAGCGAATATTGCAACCTTCAGGAGTATGCGTACTTGCAGTATTAGCTGGCGATCCAGATACAGGGTTGCCTCATGTACGGCTGTTCACAGAGCAGATGTTTCATGACGTTATCCAACGATTTGAGATCATCGAGTGTCAACATATACACGATACTGGCTGTACCGGAAGTCGCGATTATCGGGTGTGGTGCAGTATGATGGTAAGAGTGTAGGCTACAAGCTCATCATTCATCACCAAGCTGTTGGGTATCGCTGAGATGATGAACCTGAGCCAAAATGTCACGTTCACGTGCGAAACTCACAAGTTTACACGCATCTTCCAGGGGAATCCAGCGCACATCATCAACTTCGCTCGTTTGTGGGGTCAATGCTCCATCAGTGTAACGTACCAGGAAAAAATCAACGTATTTATGTACGCGTATGTTCTTGATACGAAACCAGTAATCAATAGTAGCGAGATGTCGTTCAATCGTGCCTGTCAAGCCTGTTTCTTCTGCTATCTCACGTACAGCTGCATCCTCTGCACTTTCGCCCCAGCGTACATGGCCCTTGGGAAGACCCCAGCGCTTGTTTTGATGCGTAGCAATAAGCGCAACCTCAAGACCTACTCTGCTGTCACGGTAGATAACCCCTCCAGCAGAGTAAGCGATGCGTCGCGTATTACGTCCAGAATGGTCTTGTGTCGGCATATGTACAATGTTACTAGTATAAAGCGCAACGACACAGGGGATGGGCTGGCTGTACTGTCATCACAATCAACAGCAATAATGGAGCAAATGAGTATGAGCGATCAAGCTTTTTTGTTTAACCGACCAGCACGCATATCCCAATAATGGTCAATTGCGTAGCGAATACGCTCTTTCGCAACACTCTCTTTCTCCCATCCAATTGGCTCAACTCTTCCCCCTTCTAAGTCTTTATATACCGTAAAAAAGTGCTCTACTTCCTTCAGGAAATGCGATGGAAGATCTGTATATTCTGTTATGTCCGAAAAGAACGGATCATAATGCAAAACTGTGAGCACTTTATCATCAGGCTCGCCCTTGTCAGTCATGCGAAACAGACCAATCGGACGCGCTTCAACGATACACCCGGTAAATGTAGGGAGGTTTGTCATAACCAAAACATCGAGGGGATCGTTATCATCATAAAATGTTTGTGGGATAAACCCATAGTCCCCCGGATAATGGACAGGTGAGTACAACACTCGGTCAAGTTTGAATGCCCCGGTTGGTTTATGATACTCATACTTGTTGCGTGAGCCTTTCGGGATTTCAACAACCACATGAATAACATTAGGTATGTTTGGGCCCGGATCAAGCTCGTGCCATAGATTCATGAACATGTTTCCTTCATCATTCAGAGTATAATGAGTATGATGTACGTGTACTGCATTTTGATACGTCCGAAAGTAACAAACAGCTACTTAGAACGCTATTATAACATGTTAGGCTAGAGTCTGAATATATGTGACTATGTACAAGTTGTGTACTCTATGATATGCTACATGGAAGTAAAAACTAGAACAGTTAAGGTTGCCTATGACCATCACTGACCGTATGCTTATTGGAGCAATCGCTGGCAATCCTGCTGCGTACGAAAGTGCTGGTGAATACCGTTATTGTCGTACAGAGCAGCAAATCTACTTTACGTCAGCTCAAGATCCACACCCCTTTGATGAACTTGATTGGTTTGCACTGCCATCACTTAATCCTGATGGTTCAAGTATTCTCAGTCGTGCGTTTCAACGATTCATTACACGATGGCCGTTGGAACGCCAACAAGAATTAGAACATTTTGCACTTAAAAAGGGATGGGATATGGCCATGGAACTCAAATACGGTGGTGGAGCGTTAGACGATGAGGAGGCAAGTGAATGGCAAGAGATTATCAATGGTCGTCTAGAGCAGTTGATGAAACAAGCACGAGCTGAGATAGTCAAAGAATCCTCCACTGAATAAAGAAACGTTGCACATGCCTAGTTCGTGTGCAACGTTTTTATCTGTTTTGCCTGTTGAGAAGTATTCCGACACTAGTTAAATAACATAGCTGCAGCTTCTCGGCCAAGTTGTCGTAAGCGATCGCTTACTGGTTGCCGCCCATCATTTGCAACTTGCTCAGCAAGTTCATTGATACGCTTGACGAAATCCGCATTCACAACCGCACTGTTTTGCCGTAACAACTGTGTCGCTTCTTGTGGTGTCTCTGCCTCTAAAAGGTCATTGATTAAACGATCTTCGGGGGAGAAAGACTCACGCACCACCTCGACAGCCAGCTCACGTATCTTCGACAGTAACTCTGCCGCTTCACTGTTGCCTGAGCGTTCGGCAGCAGCTTGATTGGCTTCTACAATGAGCAAAAATGCTTCGTCGATATGCTCTTGTCTTTCACGAAGCGCTGTTGCGATATCCTCTGACTCCATGACTTCACGGAGAGTCGTAAGGCTTTTGTCGAACATCTCCTGAGCTTGTTTATCAATCCGCTCTACTGTTTCAACGATCAATTGACGGCGGGCAGTCAGTTGATCGACAGTCGTTTGATCGCCTGACTGTTTTGCTGCATCAATACGATCAGTAAGCGCCTGAAAAAACCCATAATCAATAGCTGGACGATGTTCAGCAATAACCTGATCAAGTTCTGCATCAGGTGTATCGATCAGGAGCTTGAGCAGTTCATCAATGGGAATCTCTGACTCGCCCTCCTCAGCAAACGTTTCTTCAAATCCAGTTATTTGGATTAGTTTATCGCGCAGTTGGACAAGCACCTGTGCCGATTCGTTCTGGCCATTCTGTTGACTGGCTTGAGCAAATGCGGTGATTGTCGCAAAAAATTCTTCATCAAGTTCGTTACGATGCTGATCGACTAGCTGTATGAGGGCTTCTTCACTCTCTTCGTAGGCTGTAGCAAGTTCACCTATCAAATCAACACGTCTGCGTTGAGCCTCTATTACTTCGCGCGAGACTCCATCAGCTTCCAACACAGCCTCAATCAGGGAATTCAATGTAAGAAAGCTTTTGGGAGCCAGAAGATACCCTTTTGGATGATCCTCTGGAAGATTTCGCATAAGCATTGAAGTAGCATCACCAACCAGCTTTTCTTGATCTTCCGGTTGGGCATTGAGTTGTTGGGGAAAATGAACAAGGAAAAGGTGTTTTTCTGGGTCGTGATACAATAGTGGAGCTGCTATCATGCTTACATTCCCACACTGTTCACAAACCACCATATTGAGTTGCCCCGATAACAAGTAATTCTTAAGCTCTGGTTGTTGGGCAACATCAACAATCATAAACACACGCGCTTGGAGTTGCATTTGACACCCTGGACAGGTAAGTTGAATTACCTGTGCTGATGGTGCAGCCATGGTGCATAAGCCTTTCTATAAAAGTGCGCCGGCTTGCTATTGACCGGCGCATGAGTCCATGCTATTCGTCTAGCCATTATAGCACAGTACAAGACATTTTCAGGTAATCGAAACGTGTTGGCGTTATGCAGCAGGCACGATGAAATGGATATGGGTGCCCTGATCTACTTCACTCTCCATCCAGATTCTCCCACCAAAAAGCTTAATCAATGACTGAACAAGAGATAATCCTAGTCCTGTTCCGCCTGCGGCAACTTTGAGGGGATTCTCTGTGCGATAGAATCGTTGAAAAACAAGATCGTGTTCGTCAGGTGCAATACCAACCCCAGTATCGCTGACTGTAATTTGGACATAGCGTCCTGGTTGCAAACTATGGTACTCAGGAATGGTAACAGTATCTGATGTCACTCCACAAGCATCAATACTAATACACCCACCAGGAGGGGTAAACTTTATCGCATTAGAAAGCACATTTTCCAGAATCTGGTCAAACCGCTTAGAGTCTACTAGAATCAACGACAATCTAGAAGGGATATTAATTGATAAAGTATGTTGATGATCCTGAATACGATTCTGAAGATCTAACACTACTTTGCTTAGCGCCTCAGCAAGATGTATTGGTCGAAGATCGAGATCAATACTCCCAGCCTCGATTTTGGTAATATCTAACAAGTCATTAATAATTGCAACCATGCGTTCTGCATTGGTATGAATAATATTGAGAAACTCTTGTTGTGATTCGTTCACAGGCCCCAGGCTTCCCATAACCAACAGTTGAGTGAAACCTTTAATAGAAGTCATTGGGGTACGAAGTTCATGTGAAACGGTTCCGATGAATTCATCTTTTAATCGATCCGCCTCAACCTCGCGTGTGATATCACGGAATACCGCCACTAAACCAAGTAACTCATTCTTACTAGTAATAACCGGATCAAGCGTTAATCGTAAGGTCACCTTGCGAAATGAGAAATCCCCCGAGTAGCTGACTGGCTCATCATTCACATCCTGAGGCTCAGTAAGAAGATTTTCCATCGGGATGTGTTGACTTTCAGCTCCAAAAAGGCGAGTTAGGAGATCTGGGAGTTGCCATGTCAGCAACTCTTCAACTGAACGATCAAGTATACGTTCAGCCGCCGGATTAGCCGTGAGCACAGATCCCTCAGTATCACATACTATCACACCATCAGATAAGCTTTGAAGAATGGCAGTACTCTGTGTTGTAGATCGACGTTCATTCCGCAATCTTTCACCTTGGCGAAGCAACTGCTGCTGTATCTCTTCATAGAGCATAGCATTATGTAAGCCGAGTGCAATCTCACCTGCCGAAGCATTGAGCAACCGCAAATGATAGTTATTAAAATAATCCACGTCGGGATGCGATAAGAGCATCACTCCAAAAACTTCGTGCTGAACAATGAGTGGAACTGCGATCATCGAACCCGTGGTCTTATGGGTATTTTCGTCGTGTGGTAGTTCAACCCAGTGCTCATCTTGGGTAATATCAGCAATTAAAGCTGGTTCACGACTTTGTGCAACCCAACCAGCAATCCCCTGTCCAACGGGAAATCGGGTATATCCCAAAGACTCCTGCTCGCCAAGCACAGCCCGATCAACCAAATGTCCTGTATCGGGCTCAATCAGCATAATCGAACCACGATGGACATGCACTAATTTGGCTAATGTGGTAAGACAATTGTGGAGCAATAAATCGAGATCAAGTGTGCTACTAACCTCTAAAGCGATTTGATTAAGTGTCTCAAGCATCGCGTGTTCATTGCGTAGTTCCTCAGTCCGTTCTGTGATACGCTGCTCAAGGACAGTATTAAAATTTCGCACTTCACTATAGAGACGCGCATTCTCAAGCGCAGTGGCCAATTGACTAGCAACTGAATGGACAAAGCTTGTACGTTGTGGTCCCAGATGTACCTCTGGATGTGGCGTTTGAAGGAGTAAAACACCTGTTGGTGTCTCATATGTCAGTAATGGAACTGCCAACGCGGCACAATTGGGAAGCCGCCAGTATTCTTGAGGATCGCTTTCGGTCACCTGCTTTAGAAGGCTTTCTCCACCACGATACGCCTGAAGCACTGTGTCTGTTGGCTCATCGGGTAACTCCTCATAATGCACTTTTATCTTCGTTCCCCAGCACTGTGCTGGATACAGTCGTCCATTTTCCTTTGGTATCCAAATAATCAAACTAGCCACATCAAGCGTTTCCATAAGCTTATCGCCTACAACTTTAATCAGGTAATCGTAGTCCAAACTTGAAGCCAATGATTCGGCAATCGTGTTTAAATTGGACATTTGGAGCGCAATGTGATCAGCCTGCTCTGACGTTTCTGCGAGACTGGCAGCTAACATCTCTGCCTGTTGAAGCTGCTGAACAACCACATTCGCTGAATCTGACAAGTTGCGCGTAAGTTTGGTAACTGTGTATTCCAGCAATTTCTCCAGTGATTGAAGAAGATCATGGGCTTGTTGCAGCGGAATGTTCTGCTCCAAGATAAGGTCCCATGCTGCGTGGCGCAGCTGAAACGTAAACGCTAATTCCTGGTTTAGTTGATCTTGTCCACTATCTGAATGTGTAATCTGCACTTCTTGAAGATGGTTTTCGAGAGCAGTATAGTCACCCTGTGATGCCTTAATGAGACCATCATACATTGCAGCCAACATACGCTCTTGCTCATCTACATGCGAGATCACGCCATTCCCATTAGGATGAGTAACAAGATACGGAGTTTCTTCAAGCAGTGCTCTCCAACGAGGTAGGAGTGTATATCGATGATTGTCGAGCCATTCTGTCAGTAATGTGTTCATGGAATGTATCAGGTACGTATCACTACAACAGTTGCGTCGTCGATAGCTTTGCCATAGCCTTGCATAATAGTGTTGGCTGTTTGTTGCGGCGGGGGCTTTACGTCCAGTTGTCTGTCTTGAGCAAAACGACTGGAGATACCGTCGCTAAATAACACAAACGTATCATTCACATCATAGGTATAGGTGAGTTCAAGTAATGTCGGTAAACGAAATCCCAGAATACCATTTTTTGAGATTGGTTTAATAGATCGCTGGCTATAGACCTGCACACCTATATTTCCAACTCCAATATACGTTGCCCGTCGATTCTCCACCTCCAATCGCAGCATCCCTATAACAGCGCCACGTGTATGATGTAGTGCCGTATGGGCCATACCGATAATCTCCTTCAACGGCTTATCTGGATGCTGTCGTATAACCTCTTCTGCCTTAAGCGCTGCATGAGCCGCTTCATTGCCGCCACCGAGTCCATCAATAACTGTAGCTAAGAGGGACTGTGGTTGTTCAAGCACAACGTACACATCACCTGAGACCGTTTGACCTTGTTTTGGACGACAGGCAGCTCCCCATGTAAACGCCACAATAGTGTCCCTTCATCAGATCAGGATTATGCAGGCAACCATTTAATAGCCTGCACGGTTGTGCCAACGCCAACTGTAGACTCGATAAAGAACTCGTCCATCAGTCGCTGGACGCTTGGCAACCCTGCACCTAAGGTATGAGTTGTACTGTATCCATCACGCATCGCCAAGGCAATATCTGGAATTCCAGGGCCATTATCGCGTGCTTCAAGTACAAGACCGTAGTGTTCATCCTTCAAAATGGTACTAAGGTGTAGTACTCCATTGTTCGCATGTACCAAAATGTTCCGTGTCAGTTCAGATATGGCAATTTCAATGCGTGCACGATCTATTTCATTCAATCCAATAGTAAATGCTAACTCACGTCCACGACCAATTGCCACATATACATCTGCCTCATGCGATATCGGGCAGACAATCGTCTGTATTTGGGTGTAACTGTCTTCGTTCAATGGCCTTTGTCCTTTTGACAACAACTATTGATCGAAAATGTAGTGCTAGATTAAACCTTACTTAGTATATCATTATAATCTATGAGTAAAGTCAACAAAATAGCAGGATGATTGCACTTTCAGTATAATTACATATGCGATGAACAGGCGATAGTAGAGACCAAGTAACCAGTACAGAAACACATGCTCATCAACTCTTTACGATACACAATCATCGCGCCATCTGGCTAATCGATACCGTAACTGCTCCACACTCCAGCGTGAGGGCAGAAAACTGCCCTCATTGGTAACAACAATCGATTGTATGTTTGTCGGCAGAGATCCATACGTGTTCATAATACGCATATCGAGACCTGGTTGATAGAACAATATCGCTACAATATCGTTACACGGGATGGAGAGACCATTATATCCAAGCCAAAGGGTATCCATTATTGTTGTATGTGGGGCAGATTCATGATACTCCCAATCATCGTGTCGTACTTGCTATACACCGAAACTCACACCCATTCCACGGGCAGTGCGAATAAGGTCGTTGTGCGGCCGTACAACCTTAACATAGCCACATGCCTCCTCGAGAGGAACGGTAATGATATCTTGTGCGCGAAGAGCAACAATCTCACCTGAAATATCGTTATGAATGGCATTGACCGCTGCGGCACCAAATCGTGTGGCTAAAATACGGTCGGCAGGAGTTGGCGGACCACCACGCTGAAGATGACCTAACACCACGCAGCGCGTTTCTTTGTTCGTGATTTGTTCAATCTGTTCACTAATGAAGTTACCAACACCACCGAGACGATTGCCAGTGACATATAGTGGTTGTCCACCTTTGGGGAATGCGCCTTCTGCACAAACAATAATACTAAAATTGCTACCAGTACGCTCACGTTCCAGAACATATGCAGCAACTTTATTCACATCAAAGGGCATTTCAGGGATGAGAATGACATCAGCACCACCAGCAATTCCTGAATGAAGTGCAATCCATCCGGCATGTCGTCCCATTACTTCGAGTACCATGACACGGTCGTGACTTGCCGCAGTGGTATGGAGACGGTCGATAGCATCGGTTGCGACACGCAGTGCTGTATCAAAACCAAAAGTACGATCAGTTCCTGCCAGATCGTTATCGATAGTCTTTGGCACACCGATAACTGGAGCACCCATACGCGAAAACTCAAGCGTAATTGATTGTGTGCCTTCTCCACCAATAGTAATCAATCCTTTGAGACCAAGTTGCTGGATATTGTGTATGGCCTCAAGGTAGGGATCATATTCAGCATCAGGAATTCGCGGGCCACCAAAATGACCTTTATTCGTTGTTCCAAGAATTGTGCCACCAAGTGGCAACAGTCCTCGCACATCATCACTGGTCAACACGCGATAATGTGGTTCGCCAATGAGACCTTCAAATCCATCTTCAATACCAAGCACTTCATAACCCAAACCATTGGCTGTTTTGACCACAGCCCGAATGACAGCATTCAATCCCTGAGCATCACCACCACTTGTTAAGACACCGATGCGTCCTGACTGTGTTTGTCCCATTGTATCCTCCAACATTGTGTTTGATTGCAAGTTCATTGTTGACACATCACTGGGTCAATGTTTAGGAGGTTGCGCTACTCCCTACAGCAACATAGCTTTCATCGTTGTCTATTATACATCAGCTTGTATGATTGAAAAGCAGCACCATAGAGTGCGAATAAGCTCTCAGAGAGTACGTATTCTCACAGAGAATATATGTCCATATCACGCAGTAAAATGTTCAATGTGGTGTTTAACGCAACTAAGAAAACGATCACCTTCACGTAGATCAAGTGTTCGCATATCGTACACCAGCGTGAGTAGTGCAGTGGGGATCGTTACAATACGATCATCACTTGTATGGTTCATTACCCACGGTCTGGTCTGCACCTGGCCTATGTGTAGCATATTACCGTGTTGGCGATAGGGAAGCGGCACACTGAACCACGTAGCAGTTGTGTCCGACGAAAACAGGGTAAAGGTATGATCCTGGAGATCGGTGGTTGATGACACACTATTGTGTGTCTGTTTGGCACGCTGGGTGAATGCCCGTGACAGACCTTTCAAGTTCAAATCCTGTGCATCCTGAACAACTGGCATTGTGGATGATGCGTCTGTAAAGGAGTGACCAACCGCCAAATGAATCCGCTTACGCAATAAAATCTGATCATCCATCCACCTACTGTTTAGAAGTGGATACTGCAACAATGCTAACACCAGCGCCTGTCCGATACATGATGTGTAAGATAGCTCTAATCTACGGCGTGAGAATCGTTGAGCGTGGGTGGTCAGATATGTCGTAACAGTACGTAAATCAACTTCCATTGCAGTAACAGCATAGGGAATTTGCGAGACCACTGGAGCAAAAACAGGAGGACCAAGTGATGTTGCCACAGGAGATGATTGAACAGATTGTTGTGGTTGTTCGACTGTCTGTTGTGCACTTTGCACCTGGCCATTGACAGCTAACACGTCGCGCTTCATAATTCGACCACTCGGCCCAGTTCCGACAATCTGCGCGAGGTCAACATTCAACGTGGTCGCGATACGCTGTGCGGCAGGCGTGATCGACCATCGTGTATCTAGGATTGATGGTGACGACGCAGGCGGAGCTATTTGCGGTGGTGTCGAAACTATTTCCTGTGTGGGAGTTAGACGGGCCACAACTGTGCCAGCCGTTGTGGTCTCACCTTCATTGATGAGAATATCCTCAAGTTTACCATTGGTTGGTGCAGGAAGAGCTACTTCGACTTGATCATTCACCACAATCAAAAGTGGATCACCAGTAACGAATGGAGTGCCAGATTGTTGGAGCCAATGTACAATAGTTATCTCAGAACTACCAAAAGGGAGTACGGGAAGTTGATAATCAACCGACATCTTTGTCTTTCTTTACAGGATTCAATTCGTTTAGATACCTGCTCTATTGTACCAAAAAAACAACGGAGGCCAAATCAAACTGACCTCCGTTACAACTTACTCTGGGTAAGATTAGCCGCTCGTACGCTTCCTGATTTCCTCAGTCAACAACGGAACGACTTCATTGGCATCACCAATTAGACCGTATGTAGCAACACGGAAAATGGGAGCTTCTGGATCTTTATTGATAGCAACAATAGTGCGAGATGTTCGCATACCCGCCAGATGTTGGATCGCTCCTGAGATACCTACAGCCATATACAGTTTCGGACTCACAGTCTTACCAGTCTGTCCGACTTGATGCTCGTAGGGAACCCATCCGGCGTCAACGATCGCACGTGATGCGCCATACGCCCCACCAACTGCCTCAGCCAAGGGTGGAATGAGTTTGAAGTAGTTGTCAGGATCACCAAGGCCACGGCCACCAGAAACAATAATCGCTGCATCAGTGAGATTGACCGCACCTTCTTTTGCAGCAACGTTCACAACCTTCATCCGTTCGCCGGTACCAGCCGCAGCTTCATTGACTACTTCACCACTACGCCCAGCTTGTTCAGTGGCTTCGGCGAAACTCTGTTTGCGTATCGCAACAATGGCAGGTCGTGCAGCACTAAAATCAATAGTGTTGATGACATTGCCACCATGAGATGCACGAGTTGCATTGATGGTATCGCCTGATATTTGTACATCAGTCGAGTCGATGGATACACCAACACCTAACTCAGCGCCGAGAGCAGCGCTGAAATCGCGCATCTGGAAGGTTGCACCGGTAAGCAATAAAGCTGGCTGATGCTTCTTGATGATATCAGCTGCTGTTCCAACATACCCATCAGTCGTATACTGTGCAAGACCGCCATCATCAACAACATAGGCTTTATCTGCACCATACGCAAAAGCTTGGTCAGCGAGTGCGGCGACACCTGATCCCATAATCAATGCTGCCAGTGTGGTTCCATTGGCATCAGCCAACTCGCGCCCTTTATTTAACAGTTCACGCGAAACAGGAGCAATCGCACCTGCTTGCTTTGCTGGTTCTACATACACCCAAATTTCATTTGACATCCATGTCCTCCTGTCGCAAGTTATCATTCTCTGTTCATTGAGAACAAATAATGGAATAGGTAAAAATCGAGTCGCCGATACGATTAAATAACCTGGGCACTCATGAGTTTTTCGACCAATGCCCGCACTTTCTCGTCGTTATCTGCGCCATCAACCATCTCGCCGCTGGGTCGTGGGGGCGGTGGTACACGATTTGAAACACTGATAGCAGGCGTCAGCGCATCGGCTGAGACGCCAACATCGGCAGCACTCCACGTTGGGATCTCGACTTTGGCAACCCGCTTAATACGCAACAGGGATGGATAGCGTGGCTCATTGATATCCTTGACGACGGAAAGAACAGCAGGAAGTTTGGCCTCAACCGTTTCGACATGTTCTTCAAGATGTCGTTCAACCACAACTTTATCACCAGCACTTACTTCATTGACTTTACCAACATAGGTAAGCTGTGGCCATCCCAGCAGCCGTGCGAGTGATGGTGCGAATGCTCCACTTTCATCATCGGTCGAGTTCCGTCCGCACAGCACCATATCAACATCACCAAGCTTTTGTATCGCAGCAGCAATGACACGTGCGGCGCTCAACGTATCAAGATCGGCAAATGCGGGATCACTTAACAGGAGCGAATCGGTTGCGCCCATAGCAAGTGCACGACGAATCTGGTCTTTCCATTCGTCTGGACCCATTGATATCACTGTGACTTTACCACCAACTTCTTCGTTCCACTTCAAGGCCTCTTCAACTGCATATTCATCGAAAAGGTTCATGATCTGCTCGATACCCTCGGCGTTGATGCTCAAATCGGCATTAATCTTGACCGAGTTGTCACGAGGTACCTGTTTTAAACACACAACGATGTGCATTATGCCTCCTTTAGTATAATCTAAGGCGATTCATTAGCAAGTAATATTGGTCAACATCCATATGACACATTGCATTATACCATGGTGTTGTATATGTTTATTCAGGTTTATAAGGTGGCAATTCACGTCGGAGTGGGCGATTCTCACGTAACCCAAGCGCAAAATCGGCCTGAAGAATTTCCTGTAATTCTCGCGTACCTTCATAAATAATGGCGCCACGGGCATTACGTAAGTAACGCTCTACTGGATATTCGTCGCTGTATCCATAGGCTCCGTGAATTTGAATCGCGTCATCGGCCGCCTCAAAGCTACTTACCGTCGAATGCCATTTGGCCAGCGTCGTCTCGCGTGTGTTACGTTGGCCGTTGTTCTTCATCCAGCCAGCGCGATATACAAGCAAACGGCTGGTGTCGAGTTTGCGAACCATATGACTCATCATCCGTTTGACTAGCTGATGTTCAGCAATGGGAACACCAAAAGTCTCGCGTTCTTTGGCATAGCGAATACTAGCTTCAAGACTGGCTTGAATCAGACCTGTCGCACCAGCAGCAACGGTGTAACGGCCATTGTCAAGCGCGGCCATGGCGATTTTGAACCCTTCGCCCTCTTCGCCCAGACGATTCGCAACCGGCACACGCACATCCTGGAAGACAACAGAACCGGTATTCCCGGCACGAACACCGAGTTTGCCGTGGAGTGGATGACTTTGTACCCCCTCCCAGTTACGCTCGACGATGAAACAGCTAATGCCACGATGCTTCTCTGATGGATCGGTTTTGGCAAACACCAGAAAGTTATCGGCAACATCGGCCAGACTAATCCAGGTCTTCTCGCCATTCAGAATGTAGTGATCCCCTTCGCGACGAGCAGT
>JBCDFA010000123.1:0-19419 GCA_039178835.1 Chloroflexota bacterium | reverse complement strand
TGCTATCTGTCGAGTCTAAAATCCTCTATTAAGGAATAATTATACAAATTTAATATCTTTTTAATAAATATACATCAATGATAATTGATGTATCAACAGAACCGTGCTAAGCCACCTCATCCTCATACTGTTGGTAATAACTTGGTAGCTTCATTCCCTTATCCTCTAATCAGTTACAAAAGGAAACAAAATTTTATCACGACTTGATGTTTTCTTTTATCTTAATCAACATTACTAATGTACACCTTACAGGTAATGGAAAGGATTTCAAATGCTTGTTCAAAACATCTCCATCACTACAGGCGCCGAGATAGCATACCTTTTACAAAAGACAATCAATGAACATCCTCCTGTGAGTCCGCAAAAAACTATTGCAATCGCTGCAGGGCATGGCGCAAGGCCTCTCGGGACATACCTGACAGGTTTGGGGTACATTACTGAAACACAACTTCAGGCTACATTACAACAACAAGGGCAATGTAAAGAACAAGGCACCGAATGGACTATTGGAGATTTACTAGTCCAAAAGGGTGTTATCAAACCACAGGTCCTATCAACGGTATTGATGGTTCAACTCTTAGATCGATTACTTGATCCTCGTCAACCCCAGCCTCAATTGTTAGGAGAACATCTCATTTCTAGAGGAATTATTACTCCTACCCAACTTGCACATGCCATACAACAACAACTGTATCTCCAACAAACAGGGACGAAAGTCAGATTGGGCTATCTTCTTATTCAACAAGGCCTGCTCGATACCCAAACTTTGACAGAAGTGTTGCACGACCAGTGGCATGCACACAATCAATTTAGTCAAACAATTACAACTATAGAGCTCACATAGAAACGATCTTATTGTAATGTTGGATAGAGGTTATTTGTGGTACAACATCTAAAATTATTGGAAAATCTCATCTACCAACTGCTGATGATAGAATAATGGGACAATCAGTGGTGAAAACGAACATAGATACATCGTTTATGACATAGAAATCGTACATGTTTTTTGATGGTTTGTGATTGTCTCATTATTGTATAAATTAATGCTGTTTCATAATAGTGTATACAGCTATACTGTCAATATGGAAAACGCAGAGAAGGTCAATGTATCTCCTATTTTAATAACAAAAACAATTCTACACCTCATCTAATCCTGAGACATATAGGTGGATCACTTTTACAATAAGGGTAAAAATAAAGAACAGCTACAGGTAAATTACAGAAGCTAGTATACATAATCCAGTAGTGATCATAACATATTCTAACCCCAACGACTCAGCAATCTATATAGTTTGGATTACCTCATATTAATATCTCTTCTTTTTCCCCTTAAGGTATTTCTCTCGCCTCCCTCAACTATTACACAATCCTTTGTGATTTATTGTTTTCTACCACGAGTCAGCCTAATTTTGCGTGAAACCTCCATGCAATATAGGCAAGAAACGTGTACAATTAAAGATGTTGCAGATATGCAAATAACAGAAAAGGATTGAGAAACAGATGAAAACAAAAGTTATAAAATCAGATCAGGAATGGGCAGAGCAACTAACACCTGAGCAATTCCGTGTCTGTCGGCGAAAAGGCACTGAACGCGCTTTCACAGGTGAATATGCGAACTGTAAAGATAAAGGTATCTACACATGTGTGTGTTGTGGAACGTCACTGTTTGATTCAGAAACTAAATTTGACTCTGGGACAGGTTGGCCCAGCTTTTGGGATTCTATAGACAGTGATAACGTGGGTACTGAGGAAGATAATAGCTGGTTTATGCGACGAACCGAGGTACTTTGTACTGTATGTGATGCCCACCTTGGCCATGTGTTTGATGATGGACCACAACCAACAGGACTACGCTATTGCATAAACTCGGTGGCACTCAAACTCGAACGTACTCTTTAATACATGGCTCTATACAAAGATAAGGGTTGCACTCTGAATGAGTGTAACTCTTGCTTTTGCACACCCATTAAGTTGCCTAATACTAATCAAGATAATCGCGCAAATGTTGTCCATCTTCCAAATCACGCAAATGTTGCAGCGCTTCGGCCTCAATTTGACGAACTCGTTCCCTTGTGAGACCTAAACATTTTCCTACCTCTTCCAATGAGCGCCGACGCCCATCAATCAAGCCATACCGTAATTCAATAATACGACGCTCACGGGTGCTAAGATGACTCAGCATGGTTGATATATCATCACGAAGCACTTGATAGGTAGCGAGTTCAGGTGGTGAAGGCAACACATTATCCTGAATGATATCACCCAACATTCGTCCATTATCCTCATCAAAGGGAGCTTCTAACGATAGAGGAGTACGTGCGGCCATAAGAACACATTTAACACGCTCTGCATTTTGGCCTAGTGCTGCAGCGATCTCTTCAGTTGTTGGTTGTTGTCCACTTTCCTGCGCAAGTTGATCGACAACCCGTTTAAACTGCCCTAACGACTCACCAATGTATACTGGTAAACGAATTGTACGTGCCTGATCGGCAATGGCACGGGTAATGGCTTGTCGAATCCACCAGGTGGCATACGTAGAAAACCGATTACCCTTGTGGTAGTCAAATTTTTCAACGGCGCGCATTAAGCCAATGTTTCCCTCTTGAATGAGGTCGAGGAGTGACAAACCGCGCCCAACATACTTTTTGGCAATATTAACCACAAGACGCAGATTTGCCTGTGTCAATTGCTGTTTTGCTTCATAGGCATCAGCTATTTCCGATAGAAATTGCGCTTTACTGTGGGGAGATAACGTTTCAGAAGAGGATAGACTATGTTCAGCACTACGTCCACGGTCTTTCCGTTTGGCAAGCGTAATCTCCTCCTCAGCACTTAGCAAGGGAATACGTCCGATATCTTGAAGGTAGTGATCTAACGAGTCCTGAGCTACTTCGGAATATTTGGTCTCTTCATTAGTACCAGTGATATCTTCTTGCGCATTATCACTGCCTCTGGAAATAAGACAAGGTATCCCATCATCAAAGTTCTCGGGAGATTGCACTTCGGCCCTGTCACGCATCATACCCACTTTCCTACGCCGACAATGGCGTTATAGAGGCGCATGACTGGCTTCTAAAACAACGATACGTCAGCGGACTACAATAGCATCAAGTTCTTCAACGTACCTCTTCAAAGTTATGGCGTGGTAGCAACAAAACTACCCACATGAACATGTACCGCTAATGATATAATATGGATCTTAGGACAGAAAACCTCTTATGTTCATAGAGATGATACTACCGTGTGGAAAGATTCATTTACTAATTGATAGTGGCTGTATGTCCTTATGTAAAACATGTTATACTGTCAGTTCACAAAACAAGACGATTGACTCACATATCCCCTACTGGAAAGGTCAGCGTTCATGTTCCGCACAATACGTGTTCTAATACAGAGCACCTCCTTGACGTGCCCAGCCTGCCAACACGGACGAATGTTTCGCTCCTTATCAAAAATGAATGTACGCTGCCCAAAATGTGGTGTTATTTTTGAACGTGATTCGGGGGAGATCACTGGGGCAATGGCCATTAATGCTACCGTCACAATGACGCTTGATTTTATGGGCGCAGGAACGATCTTTTTTGTCGATGTGCCAATATCGATGCTGCTTCTGAGTTTAACAGTATTTACTGTAGCTTTTCCGATCTGGTTTTATCGGCACTCACGCGGTCTATGGGTTGGGATTATTTATCTCACAGGATCGATGTTTGAGGATTAGGAGTAATCATCATACCCTCCTGATCGCGGGTAGTGCTTCAGGTGATTGTGCAATGCATACCACGAAACTACTACATACGCATTGCACAATAACATACGCATCACACATTTCACTGTTCTAGATTGATACATTGACTCTTACCGCTCTTGCAATGCCACAAACTTGCGATTTTCCGGGCCGTTATATGCTGCTTTCGGACGAATCAGACGATTGTCGACGAGTTGCTCACGTATGTGCGCGATCCAGCCCGCACTACGGCTCATCGCAAATGCGGCAGTGAAGAGGTCAAGTGGCAATCCCAGCTCATACAAGAGCGGTGCACTGTAAAACTCCACATTCGGTGCAAGCTGACGCTTGGTAAAGTAGGGGTGTGTCGCAATAATATCACGAACGGCATCAGCAACCAGTTGCCATCGGTCTTGGTCACTGCCAAGTGCTTCGACCTGTGTGCGGAGATGACGTACTCGGGGATCTTCAACTTTATAGATGCGATGACCAACTCCCATAAGCCGTCCACCCTGTGCGATCAGAGAGTTGATATAAGCAGGAGCATTCTCGGGTGCGCCAATGTCAATAAATGTTTCCATGGCTTTTTGATTCGCACCACCATGCCACAATCCTTTGAGTGTTCCAATAGCTGCGACGACAGCACAGTAGGCATCGGCGTGCGAGCCAATGGCCACCCGTGCAGCAAAGGTTGATGCGTTGAGCCCATGCTCTGCCGTCAACACAAGATACACTTCGAATGCCCGAGTCGCGGCGTCACTCGGGCGTTCCCCATGCAACATCCACAAGAAATTAGCAGCATGCCCTAGCTCTGGGTCAGGATCGATAGGCGTTTGCCCACGACGTATGCGGTGCCAGGTAGCTAACAGCGTCGGTATTTTGGCAACGAGGCGAATGCTGATGTTATCAACATGATGCGCCTGTGTGTCATCGGCCTGTGGGTCCAATTGGGCTAGTGCTGAAACCATGGTGCGTAGCGCATCCATCCCGTGACCATCGTGAGGCAAACGCTCCACCAACTGTTGTTCTGCTTCACTCAACCTTCGCTCACCAATCAATCGGGCCTTGAAATTCCGTAACTGCATGGCATTTGGTAAGTCACCGTACCAAAGCAGGTAACAGATATCTTCAAAGGTGGCTGATTGAGCAAGTTCATGAATATCATATCCAGCATACTGCAATCGGCCTGCTGTACCATCTATAGAACTTAAAGCGGTATTAGCAACCGTGACATTGGTAAGACCTATGCTGGTCGTCATGGGAAGTAATCCTTTCACAAGAGGAACAATCTTTGTCTGTGCCAAATCATAGCATGAGCATTATTCAATTGTCAATATAGCTTTATATATATTGATTTAGGTTGACACAAACATGGGTAATCACTATACTAAAAGGAAATGGAGGTACTATGACATACTGGATTGATGGCGAAGAATATCTTGATGTGACAGAAGCAACTAAGCTGCTCGAGGTGAAGCGGGCAACCTTGTACACGTATGTGAGTCGTGGATTACTGCGCTCGTATCGGCAAAATGTGGGGCGACGGCGACTCTATCGACGCGAGGATGTGGAGGCGTTGCGAACCATACGACCAAGCGATACTCCCCCTCCTGTGGATACGAATGATGGTGTTGTACGTAATGTGAACTTGCCGCCTGTGGAGAGTTGGGCAGGCGATCATTAAGTTGAGGAATAAAATAGGTGTGATGCGTTATTCGGTAACAAGTGAAAGCATTGACTGTCGTAAGCGCCCAAGCCGCGTATCCATATCTTCTGGTCGCACATACAGATCGCTGTGCATCTGGCTGAGTTCGCGACGCAACTCGTTGATCGGGCTCTGTACCGACTCGTCAGCTTCAATGTATGCAAGAGCCAATGAGTCGTCCACAGCGATAAATGTTTGGCTCACACTCTGTAACTCATTGTCACGTAAAAGCAGCTCTGCATCGGCTGTTTGGGCAATAGCGCTTTGCAGATAGTTTGTCGTTTGCACACGGCGTAGTTGTGCCCGCACCTCGGCTAATTCTTGTCGTGCAATATTCTCTTCAAGTGGCAATTCGGTGGCCACGACAGTGGGAGAGGGCGGTACAGGGGAAGGTGTCGGTTCAGAGACTTCGGCAATTGGCGCTGAAGGCGTGACACTCTGTGAGAGCAAAAGCATTTGAATGACGATACTGAGCACAATAGCAATAGTAGCGGTAAGAATGTAGGGGAGCATTGAGCGAAGAATTGTGTACCAGGATGCACCTGCTCGTGGGGAGTCGCTCGATGCATCTGGCTTTTTATCAGTCACAACCGTTATTTCTCAATCTGCGCCGTCAAGAGAATTGCCTGTGCTACCTCACGCATTGATTTGCGTGTGTTCATGGATAACTGTTGAATTTTACGAAACGCCTCTTGCTCTTTCAAACCCTGCGTGTCCATTAGTATGCCTTTGGCACGTTCGACCAACTTACGGGTATCGAGTGTTTCCTGTAGATCGTTGATCTTTTTATCCATTTCACGAAATTCGTTGTATCGAGCGAGCGCAATTTCAATCGCAGGTAACAACTCAGATTCACGAAATGGCTTAACGATATAGTTGACCACACCTGCCTCTCGTGCATTGTCAACCAATTCACGATCAGAGTAGGCGGTGAGCAGCAACACAGGAGCAATTTTTTCCTCTGTCAATACCTTTGCAGCTTGAATACCATCTAGTTTAGGCATCTTGATATCCATAATAACCAAATCTGGCCGGAGTTCTCGCGCAAGATTAACGGCGCTCACACCATCACCTGCATCTGCAACAACTAGGTATCCAAGACCAACCAAAGTCTCTTTCAAATTCATACGGATGATCGACTCATCGTCGGCAATCACCAAACGTAAATTTTGGGCCATCGGTGTCTCCTGAAACGGTGTTTGGAATTGATGATCGAAGCGTAACCGAAAGTGGACCGATCACTGCTTATGGTCGCTATACGTAGCTAACGTCGCTACAATATAAATCTATACCCTTAGAATATCAATGAGTCTTCTGTGAGACTCCACGGCATTGTGTTGAACTGCAACATATACGTGTGACTTGTTCCAAGTGGATGATTAGTATAGCACAGGGCTAGGAGGTTGGTCAACCAAACCTGAGAGAGCCAGTTAAGATTTCAAAAAATGGTGATAAAACATACTGCTCTTTTTTCACCCCTGTCAACGTCTCAAAATTGTGAACAACAGTTCTGCCTGTACTGTGGTACCATAAAAAATAGAAACAATCGATAAAGACTCCATTTGGCGCACTTACCTCAGGTGTTCCTGCCAAAAGACACTATGCAGGCTGGGTATACCACGGGAAAACATAGCAATCAGCAATCAGCCCAACCATCTGAGGAAGTTGGTCAGGAACTGATAACACCAACACCCATGCTATGGCCACCTGTTTGCAAGGACGCAACACGATGACAATCGAACACACACAGAATGGGACAACCACATCGCCAAACACCTATGATGCCGTTATTGTTGGAGCTGGCTTTTCAGGTCTCTACATGCTCTATCGACTGCGTGAGATAGGTCTTTCAGTTCGTGTTTTTGAAGCAGGTGATGGGGTCGGTGGAACCTGGTACTGGAATCGCTACCCCGGTGCACGCTGCGATGTGGAAAGCATCGATTATTCGTACTCATTCTCACCAGAGCTTGAGCAAGAATGGGAATGGACAGAGCGCTACCCATCACAACCAGAGATCCTCCGTTATCTGGAGCACGTTGCTGATCGCTTCAGTCTGCGTCCAGACATTCAGCTCGAAACACGTGTCACTGCCGCTTCATTCAACGAAGCTACCAACCGCTGGCACATTGAGACTGACCAGGATGAGATGGTCCAGGCCCAGTTTTGTATTATGGCAACCGGGTGTCTATCAAAACCCAACCGTCCCCACTATCAAGGACTGGAAAAATTCAAGGGAGCAACGTATCATACCGGGTTGTGGCCCAAAGAAGATGTTGATTTTACCGGAAAACGTGTGGGAGTCATTGGTACCGGCTCATCGGCAATCCAGTCCATACCCGTGATTGCCCATCAGGCAGACCATCTGTATGTTTTTCAGCGAACCCCCAACTTTAGCTTACCCGCCGCAAACCGTCCACTTGACTCAGCAACACAACAGACCGCCAAAACAAACTATCCCGAACGTCGACAAATTGCCCGTGAGTCGGCCTTTGGGATGCCACTTGAAATAAACGACCTGAGTCTTCAATCAGTACTTGATGTCCCACCTGAGGAACGAGAGCAAGAACTTGAACGACGCTGGGAGCATGGGGGGTTTGCCATGCTAGCCGCATTCTCCGACATTATCATCAACAAAGAGTCAAATGATACTGTTGCCGAGTTTGTCCGGGACAAGATCCGCGAGAAAGTGGACGATCCGACTGTTGCGAACCTGTTAGCACCAACAAATCATCCGTTTGCTACGAAACGCCCATGTGTTGATATCGAGTATTACGAAACCTATAATCGTGACAATGTGACACTTGTTGACATGCATAATGAGCCAATCGAAGCAATTACTGAGCAGGGACTCCGCACCTCTGAGGGTGAATATACGCTAGACGCTCTGGTCTTTGCGACAGGCTTCGATGCAATGACAGGTGCGCTCTTTGCAATCGACATCCGTAGCAAAAACAATCAATCCCTTAAAGAAAAATGGTCATCGGGACCTCGTACCTACCTTGGACTGATGACAGCAGGTTTTCCCAATCTCTACACCATCACCGGACCAGGCAGCCCTTCGGTTCTGAGCAACATGATTGTTTCGATTGAACAACACGTGGAATGGATCACTGATGCCATCAAGCATATGCGAACACAGGGGAAGACTATTATGGAAGCTTCTGTGAAAGCTGAAGATGACTGGGTACAACATGTGATGGAAGTTGGTGATGCAACACTCCACCCACTGGCTAACTCATGGTACGTCGGAGCCAATATCCCCGGCAAACCACGCGTATTTATGCCTTACATTGGTGGTGTGGGGAACTATCGCATGATCTGTGACCAGATCGCTGCGAATGATTATGAGGGATTTGTGTTTACCAAAGCAGAGGCGTTGGAACATGAGTCAGGCGTTAGGGAAGCATAGATCGATGGAGCGATGGAGCAGATAAACACTATAACGCAGAGACGCAGAGACGCTGAGCGAAGTAGTTGGGTAAACAGTAATACGTAGCGGCGGTTTGCAACCGCCGTCTCACGTTGGCCTGTAGGCGGTGGAGCAACAGAGAAAATCAGAGGTTAGGGTTTACGGATGTTTTTCTTGTGGGTAACTGTCCTAGACATTGGTTGGCCTCAGATCGTGTTGAGGTTCACAAACCTCATTTTGCTAGCCTTGAGGCATCCATTCTAACTACCACTCAGACCACTTGCGGATGTCAGGACATCCCACCTTGACCAGTATGTCGGGACAGCGGAGCGTGAAAAACAGGTCGTAGCAACGGTTTGCAACCGTCGTTCTGCATTGTTTGGCAAAAAGGGAATAGTCAGGCAGATGAACCTGGGAAATTGAGTGGAACCTGAGCCTTTCGAAGGCTCAGCGGCGAACAGGGTTGCCCTACTCAACGACGCCGTCGCAACCATCCACCAACCGTCAAGAACAATCCCCCCAGAAGCAGGACAACCATGATTAGATTATCTGCGCTACCTGTGCGCGGCAATGCTGCCACCACACTAGCCGGAGGCGTATTGATCTGCGGGCCACTTGTGTTGGGAAGTTCCGCGACAACAGGTGTCACCGTAGGAACGGGTGTCGTCGGTGCCGCAGTTGGTGCCACCTGACTACGGAAGGCCAGATGCTGCACTACCGTCTCATCCGCTTCCACGTCGACCATAATTACGTCTTGTTCGGGAGTGCCCTGCCCGGCTTCCAGTTGAAGCATAATCTCGTACGCCCCAGGAATGACATCGACAAGATCATAGTTACCATTGCTGTCGGTGGTAACCAACTGATCGCCGACCTGTACTACCACCCCTGCGGTTGGTGCACCTGTCGTCGCATCAATGACCGTGCCGGTGATCCGTCCTGTGCGTTGCACTTCATCATCGTTGTCATCATCATTATCACGCTGTGGTGGTGTGACCGCTTCTTCCGTCGGGGCCGGGGCCAGTGTCGGGCGAACCGGTGGGTCCTGTGCATGCACCACGGGCGCTGCAAGGCTCAACAGACTCACCAGCAAACTGCTCACCAGCACCAGCAACACCACTGTACACGACATTCTTCGTCGCATTATGCCCTCCTAACCTATATATTCTATCTCAGACAAAGGCGGCTTGTAGCTGCCAATTCTCATGCAATATCTTCCAGCGGTTTCAAACCGCTGCTACATAACTACATAACAAATTTCACAGGTAGCGGCGGCTTGCAGCCGCCGTGCTATGATTACACAACATCCTACGACAGTTCCAAACCGTTACTATCAACCTCAGATAACGGCAACCGTGAGACATCCAGTTACGGCATGGCCGAACATTCAAGTATATCGTCAGCGGTGCGTTGGAGCACCAACTCGGGATTGGAGCCTACTCCTATCAGCCAACTACCCAGATCACAGAGTATGCTCGCCTACGATAGATATCGGGAGTGCTACCTGTGTCGCGAATGGTCACTCAATGGTAAGTGCCCCCCGGCACCAAAGCTCGTCTGATCCGAGAGAAAGCGTAGTTCGCCGACAAGATCAGGTTGGCCCGCCGCTGGGGTTGCTGCCATGATCAGAGGTAGATAGATCGCAGTGGTACGTGGTGTGGCAAGCGCATGCCAGAAGCCACCATGCAGTCGGTAGGTGCCACCCTGTAACGATGTTCCGACATCGCTTTGGCCACTCGTGCCATGGAGCTGATACTCGCCGCCATTGGAAATACCGCCGCCACTATTGACCGTCCACCAGGTAATCTGATACTCACCAGAGGCACTCAACACCACACTCCACCCAACCAGCACAATGACTAGCAAAGAGCAGAGTATGATACGCGAAAATCTCCGAAACTGTTGCATACCACACTCCTTAGTTCTTTGTATGGATATAGAGTGTTGGGTCATGATACGCCTCCACTACGCTCAACCGTTCACTGCCATTCCCCCCCACCACATACACCTGCCCATCCACTACTCCCGCTACTGCACCCTCCCGTGCCGTTGGCATCGGAGCTTTCGTACTCCAGCTATCCGTCACCGGGTCATATGCCTCCACCACATCTACGACACCACTGCCAGATCCTCCTATCACATACACCTGTTCATCCACTACTCCCGCTACTGTATCCTGCCGTGCCGTTGGCATCGGAGCCTTCGTGGTCCAGCTATCCATCACCGGGTCATATGCCTCCACCACGCCCAGACGCCCCCCACTGCCATTCCCCCCTACCACATACACCTGCCCATCCACTACTCCCGCTACTGCACCCCGTCGCGCCGTTGGCATCGGAGCCTTTGTACTCCAGCTATCCGTCACCGGGTCATATGCCTCCACCACGTTCAACTCATTACCGTCATATCCTCCTATCACATACAGCTGCCCATCCACTACTCCTGCCACCGTAAACCCCCGCGCCGTCGGCATCGCTGTCTTCGTGCTCCAGCTATCCGTCACCGGGTCATATGCCTCCACTACATCTAGGGTAAGACTACCACCAAAACCCCCAATGACATAGATCTGCCCATCCACGACCCCTGCCACTGCATACACCCGTGCCGTCGGCATCGCCGCTTTCGTGGTCCAGGGGTTATTGTTTGTGTTCACAGTAAGACCTGTAGCCATATAGCCGTCTGGTGGGGTTGCACTATCGGTTAAAATCATAACCCCGCTCGTAAAACCTTCCCCCTGCGGTCCTGCTGGACCTGCTGGTCCGGTATCCCCGGTATCGCCCTTGGGGCCCGTTGCTCCCGCTGGGCCTTGAGGTCCCATATCACCTTGGTCGCCCTGCGGACCAGGGGAACCAGCAGCCACTTGCGGGCTCCAGCTATTGCCATCCCACACCAGTGCTTCCCCGGTCGCCGGCGCCACATCGCTCACGACGTGGCCCTGCAACGCCTGGGTCGAGCCACTCGTGAGGGCATACGGGGCAGGGGTTAGCGCCTGGCGGGGCGCCAGCGTCGTAAAGGTGGTCTCCTCACCACATTGCACCGCCATCTCCAGGTAGCGCAGGCCACCATCAAACACTTGTGTGCCAAAATCGCCCTGCGTATTGAGCAGGACTGTAAACAAGCCCTCGGTGACTGCGACATCGGCGAGGATTTCGGTGCTCCCCTGCTGGGTTCCCGCACTGGCGGCATCCCACAAGCCGACCTGAAGGTCACATACCGCTGTCACTGGACCATCAGCACCCTCCAGGCGCCCCTGATAGGTAAAACGGCCATCGAAGGCCTCACCTGACGTACTGAGCCGTTGCTGCGCCATCATGGTCGAAACGCCCAGTACCAACACGACCACTCCAGCCAGCAAATAGCGGACTTTGTATCGAGCCATCTTCATGGTATGCGCTCCTATGCAACATATAGCCTGCGCTATCCGCATCTGTACACGTGTACACGCGTATCTCCACGATGATACTACGGAGCGCACTTAGAAGCATGATCAAGTTGGTAGCGATTGGGAGGCGGGAATTAAAGGTTACAGGTTAGAGGTTACAAGTTACCAAACAGCCCGTAGATGCGTGGCTGGCTCAAGCACCATCCTCTACCAAATAAGGTAATGCAGAGCCATAAAGGAGCAGAAGGAAATAGTTGAATGAACAATGGGGCGTAGCGGCAGTTTGCAACTGCCGTATTGAGCACACCTTCGACAAGCTTAGATATCGTGATGTTGAATGCTGCCTTCGCCAAGCTTACGCAGCAAGCGATGCCGACGGGCCATCACCACAGGGGGTGACGGCCACAGGAGGTGTGCAACAGCCGGTGTTAGGTCAACTTGGTCAGAGCACGAGATGGATTTGTCCGTGCGAGAGGCATGCGCCCCATCTATTCTAACTACCACCCAGATTACGTGCGGGTCCCCAGGGCGCTGCACCGTTGCCTGAGCTTGTCGAAGGCGGCTGGAGCACGAGGGTGGACCGCCACCCAGATAAGAAACAGCGAAGCGACTGAGCGGCGGAGCGAAGAACAGATCGTAGCGACGGTTTGCAACCGTCGTTCTGCATTGCGGGAGGAATGAGCGCCTGATCAGGGGTGCGCGAGGGTAGCAGCCTGTCCTGACAAGAAACATTCTTCAGAGAGACCTTATCCCCACTTTTAACACAGAGGCACAGAGGAACAGAGACACAGAAAGGCTGCCTCACAAACCCTACTAGCCTCCCGCCTCTAGCCTCTTCTATCTAACCCTTATCCCCTAACCCCTAACTTCCCCCTTGACACACATTCTTTTATTCGTTATACTATATCCATAATATGAACATTAAGTCCATAATATGAACATTCAAAACAAATTGCTTGACGTAGCATTGCAGTCGCCGTATAGTTTCTCAACACTATGAATCGCATATCACTCTGGTGGAAGAAACTATGGTTCAATCAGTTGAACGGACTCTCGACATTCTCGAACTCCTGGCGACAGCCGAAAATGATATGACACTGACCGAATTACGGGAAACGCTCGATCTGCCACACGGAACGGTACACCGGCTACTCGGCTCGCTTATCGCACGGGGGTACGCTGCTCAGGATCAGGAAACACGCCACTACGGCCCTGGTCCCAAACTATTGGAAATAGCCGCACGGGCATCGCATAATCAGCGCTTCAAACTGGAGCGCATTGCCAAACCAATCTTGCAGGAGCTGACATCGATGACAGGCGAAACGAGCAATCTGGTGATGCAACGAGGGCACATGGGTGTCTATGTTGAACAAATCTCAAGCCCTCTGCTCGTCCGCATGTTTACCGAAGTCGGTCAGCAGGTGCCACTCTACTGCACCGGCAGTGGCAAAGCACTACTCTCAGGCTTCACCGACGACCAGCTTGACAGCTACCTGGCAACGACCAACCTGGAAGCCTGGACGCCCAAAACGATCATTTCAGCGGAGGACCTGCGCGAGGAACTCGTAGCGGCACGTACACTTGGTTTTACGATTGATGATGAGGAACGTGAGGCAGGTGTCTGTTGTGTTGCTGCCCCGATCTTTGATCACACACGTACGTGTGTTGCGGCAATCAGCATCTCTGGCCCTACCACACGGGTTGATCGTGATCGCGCCGTTGAGTTGGGGCCGCACATCCGCACCCTGGCCGACCAATGCAGCGCAGAACTTGGTTATCAACCAGCGGCGAATAGCTAGCAACAACACAGTTCGTCGCCATTACATACAAAAAGCATAGAAGCAGTACAACAAGGAGGTTTATCCATGCTCCACTTCGATGTCAACATTTCAATGTTACTTAAGGAATACGCCTTCCTCGAACGATTTGAGCAGGCGGCGAAACTGGGCTTTGATGCGGTTGAATTCTGGTGGCCAACTGGCGAAGACCTCAACGCGATCACGCAACGTGTGCGCGACACCGGCCTTCAGGTTGCGCTCTTCAACTTCGATGCGGGTGACATGCCGAGTGGCGACCGTGGCCTGCTCAACCATCCTGAGCGACAAGCACAGTTTCGTGCCAATGTCCCCGTCGCTATCGAACTGGCCCAACAGATCGGCTGCACCAAAATCAACGCCCTGGTAGGCAAGTGGAGCCCCGAAGAATCACGCGATGCACAACTCCAGCGTGCACAGGAGAATCTCCACTGGGCCGCTGAACAGGCTCACGCCGCCGGAATCACGGTAGTGGTCGAGGCGATCAATACCTGGGAAAATGGCCCCTATATGTTCACCAACACCCTTGAGACACTTGCATTCCTTGAGCATGTTGGCGCACCCAACCTTGCGTTTCAGTACGATGTGTATCACATGTACCGGATGGAAGGAAACGTGGTGGCAAATATTCGCGAGTACGGCGCTCGTTTCGGCCATATCCAGATCGCTGATTCGCCGGATCGTCATCATCCCGGAACAGGCGAACTCAACTATCCCTTTATTCTGCAAAACATCATCGATAGTGGCTACACCGGCATGATCGGTCTTGAGTACAAACCCAGCGACTCAATCGATGAAACCTTCGCGTGGCTGCCCGAGGATAGGCGTGGCAAGCTTGCGGTTGAGTCGCTACGATTGTAACGATTGCACACATACGTTTGACTGCATAATCTGACGATTTTTATAACACACGTTTGACTGGCTACAGCTTTGGCTGATGGCATGGGTAAGCGTGTGCCCAAAACAATCCTTTTCTGGAGGTTTCCATGGCTCAACGCATTGGATTTATTGGCCTTGGCATTATGGGGAAGCCAATGGCCCTCAACCTGCTCAAAGCGGGCTATACCCTGACCGTATTCAACCGCAGCCGCCCGGCTATCGACGAGCTGGTGGCGGCTGGGGCAAAGGCTGGTAACTCTATCCCCGATGTGGCCAGCCAGAGCGATATCGTTATCACAATGCTCCCCGACTCGCCTGATGTCGAAAGTGTGATGTTGGGACAGGACGGCATTCTGGCTGGTGCTCGTGAGGGCTTGCTGGTCATCGATATGAGCACCATCGCTCCGGCAGTCGCTCAGCGCGTCGCGGACGAAGCCCACCAGCATGGTGTACGCACACTCGATGCGCCCGTGAGCGGTGGTGACAAGGGCGCTATCGCAGGAACACTCTCCATCATGGTTGGTGGCTCGGTCGAAGACTTCGAGCGTGCGCTGCCGGTGTTCGAGGCGATGGGCAAAACGATTACACACTGTGGGCCAAGCGGCGCAGGCCAGACCGTTAAAGCCTGCAATCAGATCGCCGTCGCTCTGACGATCCAAGCCGTGTCCGAAGCGCTGGTGCTGGGCTCCAAGGCAGGCGTGCAACCCGAGATTATTCTCAAGGTGCTTGGCGGTGGTCTGGCCCAGAGTCGCGTGATGGACATGCGCGGCCCAACCATGATTGAGCACCACTTTGAGCCAGGCTTCAAAGCCCGACTCCACCAAAAGGATCTCCGCATCATCACCCAGACTGCCCAGACGTATGGCGTGGTGCTACCCATGACCACACTGGTCGACCAACTCTTTACCGCGCTGATCGAAGGCGGCAGCGGCGATCTCGATCACTCCGCACTGCTCACTGTTGTCGAACAACTCTCGAACCATTCATTAGTGCAAAAAGCCTAGAAAGGAGGATGTTATGCCACGCATGAAAGTTATGGATGCCATTGTCAAGATCATGGAGAACGAAGGGGTGACACACGTCTTTGGAGTACCGGGAGCCGCCATCCTACCGCTGTACGACTCGATGCGCGAAGCCGGTACGATTGAGCATCTGATTGTGCGCCACGAAGAGGGCGGCACCCACGCCGCCGACGGCTACGCCCGTGCGACTGGCAACGTCGGGGTCTCTATCGGCACCTCTGGCCCAGCAGGTACCAACATGATTACCGGGCTCTACACAGCTATGGCCGACTCGATTCCAATCATCTGTATCACCGGACAGGCCGCCAGTCCGGTGCTCCACAAAGAAGCGTTTCAGGCCGTCGATATCGTAGAGATCGCCAAGCCCGTCACCAAGTGGGCCGTGCAGGTCAAAGAGGCTGCCCAAATGCCCTGGATCTTCCGCAAAGCCTTTCAGATTGCGCGGGAAGGTCGCCCCGGCCCGATCCTGATCGATCTGCCGGTCGATGTGCAGAAGCAGGAGATCGAGTACGATCCAGCCTTCGATGAGCCATTGCCGGTGGCACGCCCAGAACCCAACAACGCTCGTATTCGTAAAGCTGTTGAGATGTTGATGGCTGCCGAACGACCAATGATTCTGGCCGGCGGTGGAATCATTCTGGCGAACGCCGCACCAGAACTTGCAGCCCTGGCCGAGTACCTCCAGATTCCGGTCACGCCAACACTCATGGGCAAAGGTGCCCTCCCTGAAGATCATCCGCTCTACGCCGGGATTGTCGGTATCCAGACCCAACAACGCTTTGCGAACGCCCTGTTCCTCGAGAGTGATTGCATCCTCGCCGTCGGTGCCCGCTTCGCGGATCGGCATACCGGAGCAGTCGATGTGTACCGTGGCGACCGCAAGTTCATCCACATTGATATAGAACCAACACAGATCGGCAAGGTGTTTGAGCCAGACCTGGGTATTGTGGGCGACGCACGGCTGGCGCTCCAGGCACTGTTGGCACAGGCACAGACGATGACATCGGCACGCCAACCACACGCGTGGTCAGAGCGAGTGCAAGAACTCAAGGGCACGCTCCAACGGCGTGATGACTTCGATGAGGTGCCGATCAAAGCGCCACGTGTCTATCGGGAACTCAACGAATTTTTCGACCCGGAGACGGTATTTGTGACGGCCATTGGTCTGTACCAGATCTGGTCGGGCCAGTTCCAGACGACCTACAAGCCACGCCACTATATGGTCTGTGGGCAGGCCGGGCCGCTCGGGTGGGAAGTTCCTGCGTGTATCGGCGTCAAGATGGCCTGGCCAGACAAACAGGTGGTCGGCGTCGTCGGCGATTACTCGTTCCAGTTTCTGATGGAAGAGGTCGCCGTGGCATCGCAGTACCGGGTGCCGTTTGTGCTGGTGATGATCAACAACTGCTACATGGGGTTGATCCGCCAGGCCGAATTGCCCTACAAGATGAACTACCAGGTCGAGCTGGGTTATGAGTCGCACGATGGCAACGACATTGGTATCGACCATTGTAAGGTGATGGAGGGATTGGGCGGCCTCGCACGCCGCGTCACGGAACCAGGCGAGATCAAGGCCGCACTGGAATGGGCTGTGCAGGCATCAAACGATCAACGGCTGCCGGTGCTGGTCGAAGTCATCACTGAGCGCGAAGAGAACGCCGCCATGGGACAGGCCATCAACGCTATCAAAGAGTGGCACCCCTTACCCAAAGAGAGCGCATCCGAGCTGGTCTCTGCGTAGTTTTCCTGTCGATGTCGGTGCGTGGTGGCCCCATGCGCCGACGGCCACATATCAAAACACCATATAAGGAGCACCAACGATGGATCGAACACAGCTCATCGACGAGCTTCAACGTGCAGTTGGCTCTGACAATATCGTCGATCACCCCGACGATCTCGTGCAATATGGCGCAGACTGGACCACGGTCGTCCCGATGCCGCCCACAGTAGCCGTCCTTGCGCGCACCAGCGAACAGGTCGAGTCGGCGCTCAAACTTGCCGCATACCATGGCCTTCCGGTGGTGGCGCGTGGCGCAGGCACGGGACTGGCTGGTGGCGCTCGACCACACCGGGATGGGGGGATGGTCGTCGCCACCTCGCACATGACCGACATCTACGACATCGACCTGCCCAATCGACAGGCGCTGGTGCAGACCGGCCTGATCAACTACGACCTCTCGCAGCGACTAGCACCCGATGGCTACTTCTATGCACCCGATCCGGCCTCGTGGCAGATGTGCACCATTGGTGGCAATATCGCCAACAATAGTGGTGGACCACGCTGTCTGAAATATGGTGTGACCAGTAATCATGTGCTAGCGATTGAGTTGGTTCTGCACGATGGACGTACGATCTGGACGAGCGACGGGCTGCAGGACGCGGCTGGGTATGATCTGACCGGCATTGTGGTGGGGAGTGAAGGGACTTTTGGTGTGGCGACCCGAGCGCTCGTGCGTGTTACACGCCTGCCGGAAGCCAAACGTGTCGTGTTAGCGCTTTTTCCGACGATGGTCCAAGCCTGCGAAACCGTGAGCGCCGTCATCGCTGCGGGGTATCTCCCTACAGCGCTGGAAGTGATGGACAGAACAACGATCCAGGCCGTCAACATCACCCATGGGTTTGATCTGCCCGACACCGCCGACGCTGCACTGATCATCGAGGTGGATGGTGTGACGGAAGGGCTCGATGGGCTGCTCGATGCCATCGTGAGTATCTGCCACGAACACGGCGCAATCCAGGTGCAATCGGCACGCACCGCCGAGGAGCAGGAGCAGGTGTGGGCAGCACGTAAGAGTGCGTTTACGGCATTTGGGTGCTTTGCGCCAGCATACTATCTCGTCGATACGGCTGTGCCACGAACCCGCCTCCCCTACATGATGGAGCAGGTTGAGCGGATGAGTAAGCAGTACGACATGCCGATTGCGAATGTGTTTCACGCAGGCGATGGTAACCTCCATCCGCTGGTACTTTACGATCCGCACAACCCGAGTCAGGTGGAACGGGCGCATGCCATCAGCGCTGAGGTGCTCCGTCTGAGCATCGAACAGGGTGGCGCAGTGACAGGCGAACATGGCGTTGGTGCTGAGAAATCCAACTTCCTGGCGCAAATGTTCAATGAAGACGAGCTACAGGCTATGGCAGCATTGTATGCGGTTTTCAATCCAGAAGATCGACTGAATCCGGGAAAAATCTTCCCTAGCGACATCTCACCGCTCGAACGGGCCGCCCAACGACGCGAGCGAATCACTAGCAGCTATGGCATCGCTGGTCTCCGCAATCTGGCAGAGACACTGACTGAAGCTGTTGGTAGCGACCACCTTTTGCGTGATGGGGCCACGACATCGTACGCCGTCCACGGCCACACCCCACGCTTTGTGGTCTTCCCCAGGGATGAGGCGCAGGTGGCTGCAGTGATGCGGGCATGCCACCGCGCCGGGGCCGTGGTGGTACCGTGGGGTGGTGGCACACAGCAGAGCTATGGTTCACTCAG
>JBCDFA010000122.1:0-19714 GCA_039178835.1 Chloroflexota bacterium | reverse complement strand
TGGTTTGAACGGAATCGATTAGAGATTCACCCTAACAATGCCCCACCCTTTAATGTTCAGCTTGGTCGCCTTGGTGCAGATCGACTAGAGCAACAGGGACGCGATTGGACCACATTTCCGCAAAGTGAGGCACAAGCAGGATGTCGCTTTTTCGCCGAAACTGGACACAATGTGTGTAACGATATTCTGACATCGTGGCGTAGCAGTGGACTGGAACTCGATGGAGTGAATGGTACAAGTGAAGCAGAAAGTCTGGCGCTATTTGGTCTGCCACTTAGCGATGCACAGACTGAAACTCTCAGCGATGGACGCGAGTACACCGTCCAGTGGTTTGAGCGTGCCCGTTTTGAAATTCATCCTGAAAACGAACCGCCCTTCAATGTGTTGTTGGGTCTGCTGGGAAATGAGATTCGTGGTACAGGCGGAGAAGCACCAGCAACAGCTTCGTGTGAAGGTGTACCAATACCTGTGAATGCAGAAGTCACTCCCGCGTTGTGTATGAACCAGGGCGAAACGCTCAATGTACGATTATTAGGCTTTCAGTCTGGTGAGCGCATCGACCCGTGGCTCACAACACCTGATCAACGTGTATTGCGCCTCGACCAATCCCCGCAGATTGCACCCAATGATGACCCGGAGGGCTTTGCCATCACAACCATAGGATTGTCCCCCGGCGTATGGTTCTGGACATTTCGTGGAGTTGAAACCGATCACACCGCAATTGTCTATTTTCGTGTGGTATCTAACCCAAATCAAACCACGCCGCAATTAACCAACGCAGTTATCGAATGGGATGAGCCAGAACATATTCCCAATCCAAGCGGTGGCGCAATCTTCCCATGGGCAGTGATCGACAACTACAACACTATTCATATTGTGTATGCTTCAACCGAGGGCAGCCTCTGGTACACCAATGACGCAACAGGGCAGTTTGAACCACCACAGTTAATTGAAACCGAACTAGGCACCAATCGCGAGCCTTTTGCCGCCCTGGCCATGAGTCCTGATAACATTCTGCATCTTGTGTATGTGCTGCGCGGTGGGGATGAGCAGGTGTATTATCGTCAAGCACGTTTGCAGGGCAATATCGCGGCGTGGTCTGAGCCAGAACTCATCTCGGATGGTGTCCGCTCGTTTGGTGCTCATCTGGCCGTGGACAACCAGAGCAATGCCCATATCGTCTGGATTGATCGGCGCTGCGGTGAATACAACGTCTACTATCGGATGCGCTATGCTGATGGCTCGCTGTCCGAGGTTAGTGCGCCTCGTGATGACTGTATTTATCAAAACCGCCCACAGGTAACCATTACACAGGATAACACGCCCCATATTGTCTTCCAGTATGACCGTGAGATTTACTATGCGCGGCTTGAAGCAGGAGGCTGGACCAGTGGCAGCCTCTCCCAATCACCCAGGGTTTCCTCCAGTAATCCCACCATCGACAGTCAAGGCAACGAGTTATACGTTGCGTGGGACGAGGGGGTCAATGGTCACGATATTGTCTTTCGGCACTCGTCCGACAGTGGGCAGAGTTGGTCAGACGAAACCATCGCCTTATCGGATACACCCAACTTTGCCTCATTCCCCAGCGTTACCTATGCACCAACCAACGGTCGCGTCTACACCGTGTGGTCAGATGCTACCCGACGGCGGAGTGGTCGCACCGACATCTGGTACCGCTCATTCAGCCCGGCCAATGGCACAATATCAGAGGTCGAACGATTAGCGAAACGAGAGGGCAACTCATTTTTGCCAGTGATGACTACCGGCCCAAACCGAGCCGCTGTCGTCTGGCAAGATCGTAATGATGATGACCAGTGGGAACTCTACATCATCACCGGCGCATTTGTTATCAATGAGGAGGATTGAGTGATCGTAGGCGAGAACAGTATCGATCCTCAATATGACAGTAAAAATGGACCATGCCCTTAATATTATTATGGAATAGGCGTCGGTGCTGGTATCGCTGTTGTACGAGCAGGAAGTGTAGGTGTCAATGTTGCAGCTACGTTCGGTTCCTCAGAAGGAGTTGGCGTTATTGGCAGAGGTGTCGAGGTTGCACGAACATCTGTTGGTACGGGTGTTGCGAATGTATCGTCGGCGATAATGTCACGCGGATGGAACAACACTGCAATGCTAATACTTACAACAATCGCTATCCCACACATACCAGCAACGACACCCAATCGGTGTAACCATTTCATACAATTTCCCTAACCGAAAGGTTCGCTATTAACAAACATTTATCTCTTGGATAGTGCGATTGTAGCAATTATCATATACACTTACACTGTAACTTTTTGCGATGTCATCAATGTGACGTTGATCTGCTTCAGGACTGACAATCCTGTCATTCCGTTTTCCTGTTTGGACGGAAAACGGACCCTTTTACTTGGGCCTTCTGTCTATTTGCTTTGAACTCAGACATTTCTGAACGTATGTAGTGATACAGAGCCAAACATATCACAAACTATGAGTTCTTCTCATTGAGGACTTCATTACCGAGTAACTTGAAGATACCTGTAGTGTAAGACCAACAGATGCTGTACTGAGGCTAAGTAGGAGGAGGCTTGTTCCTGATAATAGATACGATTTATTGTATATGAAAACTGAGATAATTAGATTTGGAAAAAATAATCACAGGTCTGACAGTATCTTAACTGTCAAATCTGTGATCACTTCTTCCACGCAAAAGAAAACGTATTAGCCTTACCAACTGGATTTGCGCAGACCAGGGATTTTACCTTGTAGAGCCATCTCACGAAAAGCAATACGGGAGATACCAAACTTTCGCATATACCCACGAGATCGACCTGTGACAACACAGCGATTCTTGATGCGCGTAGGATTGGCATTACGCGGTAATCTATCAAGACCGTCGTAATCGTTGGCACGCTTCATTGCTTCACGCTTGGCCGCATACTTTTCGACCAATTTCTGACGTTTCTTTAATCGTTCCATCTGGCTTTTTTTGGCCATACAACACTGCTCCTATGTAATAACTATCTACTACTTATAGTTTTATAAACAACTTGCATACATCATCAATACGGTGAAAGAACACATGTATTATATGTAACATATAGGTGCTGTTATAGTTGAGCATTTCCAACCCGTGAATGATATATGGTCGTGTGTCTCTTGTCAAGCTACTACACAACGTATACACTCACCAAGGTGACCAATAATCCACAATGCACAGTTAAACCTTTTGCTGTATTATTAAATAGACAACAAATTCAACACACAGCAAGGATACAATATTCTCAACATAACAAAATAATACAAAATATTAAATAGAACTTTATCAACCCACCTAGAGCAGATATTTTTAGATTGACGACAGCATCCCCATCGTGTACAATAATGAAGTGTGTTGAGTATTGCCAAAGCAACGTAATATGCGTTCAGTGCAGACTATCATACGGGGGTTTAGTGTGACTATAAAACTCTTAGACTAGCCATTGTTTTAGGAGTATTTATAACCTGAAACCACCAGTTAACAGATATGTAATATCAGAGTACGAAGTAACATTCTATATTACTGGTCTTAGTCTGTTTTAAAACCGGATACAAAAGCATAATACGCGGCATCAATAGCGTAATACGAATGTAATCTTAGGATATTGAGATGGCACATCGCTATCGTGTATAGTAAGAGGTACAATCCTGGAGGAGATTTTTAGTAATGTACTTCCCTCCAATCACAAAACAAGGGATTTACCAATTATGAAGCGTATTGTCATCAAAGGCGGAAACCCCATTCCTCCCTTCGGCGAGGCAGCGCGCGATTTGCGTATCCTCAACAAACCATTATGGTTGTTGCAACGTGATTTGTTAACACGCTATTGCCGGGGTGCAGATGAAGTAGACTCGCTCGAAGAAATTCCGCAAAATCGTGAAGAGCTACTCATTCATCGTGACAATCTCTTCTTTAACGAGCATCTCATAGATGCTTTCATTTCTCAGGCCAAAGCCAGCGGACATGCGTGCCAGATAGCTTTCTCCCGAGATGACAAAGCAATCTTATACCACGCACTTCCACTCCAGGAAGGTATCAAACTCCACCCTCGTGGTCATGTATATGTTGCTGATTTATTCTATTACCCAAATGGTATCAGCGAAGAACCTCAACCACTGGTTATTGACACAGAACCACGTGAAATGGGATATTATCATATTCCAAGTTACATGGCCCCTAATCAGGGGGACCTCATATTCCAGGTACCACGACGTGCATTTCTCTCCATTGAGAACTGGATGCACGTTTTTATGGCAAACTCTCCATTCGGTGTTTTCTCGATGGGTCGTATCCATGAGCAGCTGGTTGAGGAAAGTTGGAAAGAAAAATTATCTGTTTCTCTTGCAACTATAGGACACAAACTGAATCCATTTGCACCCGGTTGGCGTAATAATTTTCTGGCGAGTTCGCGACTGGTGAAAATTGGCAAAAATTGCTCAATCGACCCAACTGCTATAATCCATGGACCAACCATTATTGGAAATAATGTCACCATTGGTGCAGGAGCAGTCATCACTAACAGTTTAATTGGAAACAATGTCAATATTATGCAGGGCTGCCAAGTTATGCTTAGCGTAGTGAGTGACCGTTGCTACCTTCCATGGAATACAGCCTTATTTATGTCATCGCTCATGGAAAACACGATGATTGCCCAATTAACCTGTTTACAGATGTGTGTGGTGGGACGTAACACGTTCATCGGTGCAGGAAACATATTTACTGATTTTCATCTACTGAATGAACCATTACGAACTTACCATAATGGTGAATTAGTAAATGTAGAATTGCCAGTGTTAGGATCAGCAGTCGGACATAATTGCCGCATAGGGAGTGGATTTGTGGTCTATCCTGGACGTATGATTGGTTCAAACTCAACACTGATTTATGGTGAGCCATCAACAGTGATATCACACAATGTGAACATTGCAGGAGATGGAGACACTGAATTAGATGAGTTTGGAGAACCAGCACGAACTGTCTTTGTATGGCCCCATTCATATGATATGCATACACGCACCATACAATATCAAGACAAACAACATACTGGTCCAGCCGAATCACTACCCTTATCTGTATCTGAATCAGCTAGCGTGGGTCATAGGAGGACATCACGGTGAGTAAAGAAAAAATCTTAGTTGTCGAAGACGCCCCTGACATTTCCAGTCTTCTCAAAATTTACTTTACATCACAGGGATATGAAGTCCAGACAGCTATGCGTGGACAAACAGCGCTTGAAATGTGTCGGAAGATGCCTCCAAGTTTGGCACTTCTCGATGTAAATCTTCCTGACATGGAAGGCTATGAGATTGGCAGAACACTACGGCAAAGCGCACGTACCCGACATATTCCTATCATCTTTCTAACGGCTCGCGGGGAGAAGCAAGATCGATTAAAGGGTCTTGGGGAAGTCCAAGCTGACTACTATATTGTGAAACCATTTGATATAGAAGAAGTACACACCATTGTCAAAAATGCCCTTGATCGTGCTCGACAGAAGAACCTTGCCCACCCTGTAACCAATCTGCCAACAGCTGAATTGATTAACGAGCAATACCGCACCCTTATATCAGGAACTGGATGGGCATTAGGACAAATCCATATTAGCGGGTTCGATACCTTCACCCAATCGTATGGAGCCGTTGTCGGAGAGGATGTATTAAAATTCACAGCTCTTTTGGTTGGTGAAGTTGTCAACGAACTTGGCGGTACTGATGACTTTATTGGACAGATGGTGGTAGGGCCTGATTTTGTTATTACCTCTTCACCAGAACACATCCGTCCTATTTGTGAAAAACTGAGTGCCCGTTTCGACTCAGAGATTGGACTGCATTATAATTACAAAGACAAACGAAACGGCTATATTGTTATTAGCGATGAACAAGGAAACCAGCGTCAAGTGCCACTTATGTCACTTTCAGTTGGTGTTTTAACGAGCGATGATGGTCCGTTCTATGATATTCGAGAGCTTAGCGAGACCGCGGAGGATGCTCGCCAAAAGGCGCAAGCAGAAGCCCGTGAACTAGGTCGCAAAAGCCATGTGAGCTATGGTCGTTCTTGAACATATTTGCTTGCAAGAATATACATAGTGTTGGCTTATGAGCGCGAAAGCGTGTATTTGCATGCTCCTACATTTTATAGTTCGCAATAGTACCCTTTTGGGAGGAGCGTTTCCTAGATTATGGACTCGACAGCAGTAGCAATGCCGCCATCTCTGGTATGGGATTTGTTTACGGATTTGGCAGCTTGTGGAAAAGATAACATAACTCTTCGAGACATAGATACCTTAACACGGCGTATTGTTGAGTGTATACGCGCTCATCTGCCATGCCCTTCTGGGCTACTCGTGCTACAAACTGATAAAGATACTCGTAGTGTTGTACATTGGGGCATTGACCATCAGCAAGAGCAAAAACTACTTTCACAGAATGGCCATCAACAGAACCTTAATATGGTTTGTTTGGAAATAGCTTGGCAACAACATACCATTGGCCAATTATTTCTCGGCAAAACAGCACATAACGCAACGCTTTTTTCAGAAGGTTTTATTACGGCTCTCCGTAACCAACTAGAGCTGTTAATACACCTCCACTATGATGAAATCAGTAAGATAGAACAAACAAAAGTATCTTCATTTTCTTTCAATGATCTGGATATCAAAAGCCAATCAGGCATATATGAAGCACTACAATTATTTCTTGAACATGTTGCTACATTTAATAAAGCTGAAGCTGCTGTTATTTACCTCCACAACAATGAACACTACCTCCAGTTATTTGCCAGCCATGGTCTTAACCAAAACAATGAAAAGTCGTATGTAACAATACAAGACGGATTTGTTGGTCAGATTGCAAAACAACGAGTATCCGTTATTCCGGACAGTTGTAGCGATCAGAATCATCATTTACCGGACAGTGATACTAGTTCCTGGCAATCATGCGTCGGGGTTCCCCTTGAAATCCAAGAAGAACTTCTTGGAGTATTGCTCCTACTTCGAACAGAACATTATCCAGTGTTCCAAGAGGCTGACATTCAGGCTTTAGAGCAAGAAATAAAACCAGCCATTGTATTATTATGGAATGTACATTTACTTGCCCAACAACAACAGTATGAGCGTGAACTTTTCGTGCTCTATGAAAATGCACATACAATTAGCTCCACAAATGATGTAGAACCAATCCTCTCACGAACTGTTGAAAATACAGCGATTGCGATGGGAGCTGATACATGTGCCTTACACCTCTATGACACAACTGATCCAACTGTGTTGTACGAAGCGGTATCATATAGCTCCGACACCAACGATCGTAAAGTAACCCTTTCCTATTCTTTGGATGAACAGCCGATCATCCAGCAACTGTTACAAACCAAGGAGAGAACGCTTACCTTTACACACAATGGAACTCATACAAACAATCATTTGATGTCTCGTTTATCAGAGTTCATGGGAAATCCCAGTGGATTAATCATTCCTCTAACAGCACAAGACCAAACCGCCGGATTGTTGTATATTGGCTATAATGACACACATCGATATTTCAACAATGTAGAAGTTAACTTTGCTCATACTGTTGCCAACCAAGTTGCGCTCTCTGTGATAAACGCATTATCACAACAAGCATCTCAGAGACAAACTACTGAGTTTCAGCAACTACAAACAATAAGTCAACAACTGAATGCCAGTCAAACGCTTGATGAAATACTGACGATATTATTCGAAGAATTATCTACCCTGATAACATTCAAAGGCATTCAACTTTGTCTGTATGAAGCCAATGAACAACAACTACATATCTGGCGTTCAGAGGGTATTCAAACGGACACCTCTGTTGACAACACGCATTATTCTTTGTCGGATAGCCTTGGAGGATGGGTTGCACGATATCGAACGCCTTTACGATTGTCAAATCTTATAGACCCACCTGTCAAACCAACCGTCAACGAACTCGTCAATGGAGATGCCATACATAGTTACATTGGCCTACCTCTATGTATTGGAAGTCAACTCTACGGGGTATTGGAGTTATTTAGTAGTCAAATCAATGCCTTTTCTGCTGCAACCGAACGAATTCTATCCTTGGTGGCAGACATCACAACCAGAGCTGTGGCTGCTTTGCACCAACATGAGCAGACGGATCATCATCTCCGCGGTCGGGTTCAACAGCTCACAGCACTACAAAGGATCAGTCGACACCTCACTTCTACCATTGCGTTAGATCGTATCCTTAGTTTTGCACTCAAAGAGGTATTACGAGCAACCCCAGCAACACATGCCTATATTGCTTTGCAAGAGGGGCAAAAGGATGACCTCGAAGTACTAGATGCTGAGACTCTAGAACTCGTAGGATACGTTGCTATACAGGGCCACCATAATTTTGCATCCTACCAGATTATGGCAACAGCTGGATATAGTGCTCCAGATACATCTTTACTACTCAGAAAAAACTTATCTCAGGGAACAACAGCAGCAGAAAAAGCCCTTGTAGATGGTGAAGCTACAATTGTTGATGAAATAAGCGATGTCGATGACAGAGTAGAAGAGATTGGACCAACAATAGCCTCTGCTCTTGCTATACCCATTTTTTATGAAGATCATATCGTTGGTGTAGTCAATATCCATAGCATACAACCCCATGCATTTGATCACGAAGCAGTTGAGTTTGTTCGAGCATTGACCGATCAGATCGCTCTTGCTATTGGTAATGCCCAAAGCTATCAAGAACAAGTTCGACAACGTGAACGTCTACAACAACGTGCCAGCTTACTCAACGAAATGCTAGGTATTGGTCAAGCACTACGTGCTGATCGATCCCTTGAAGATATTCTTGAACAAGTCGCATTTAGTGTAGTAGAAATCGCGCGGTATCGATCAGTCCTTTTCAATCTTGTTGATGCAAATGATCCTGATATCATGCGTGTCACTACAGGCGCTGGATTACCATTGACAGAGCTTGAACGTTTACGTAACGGTGTATGGCCACAGGTACTCATTAATAAATTTATTGATAAAAAATATCGTCTGGGACGCTGCTTCTTTGTCCCCTCTTCTGATTTTCTTGCTATTACTTCTGATATCGACATCGAAGACATCCATGTAACAACAGTCCAAGGTCATCGAGAAGCAAATGAATGGCAACCAGATGATCTTCTCTTAGTTCCTCTATACAGTACACGAGCCAAACTCCTTGGAGTTATGTCGGTTGATGATCCATTTGACGGTCAACGCCCCACCGAACGATCACTTGAAGCATTAGCTATCTTTGCTGATCAAGCTGCAATTGCTATTGAAAATGCGTATCTCTTACGCGAGGAACGTAATCAAGCTGAGCATATGCGCGCTCTGTTTCAGGTTAGTGCTGCAACTGTTGCAACGTTTGATTTGGATGAACTCCTTATGCGTGTATACAACGAGATTGTGGCATACATGGGGACACCATCTTTCCTATACGTAGCATCGTATGATGACCAAACTGAAAGCACTTGCTTTGAGATCTTTATGCGAGAAGGGGAAATATTAACTACTCAGCATAAACAAACATATCCGAAGGGAGGACTAACTGGATGGGTTATTGATACTGGAAAAGCACAATATATTCACGATAGTGCTGCTGAAGAAAAAAATCTTCCTGTTCAGCCCATTCATTTAGGCGAGACTGTTCAATCTTGGGTGGGTATTCCTCTCCGTAGTCAACGACAAATCATTGGTGTTCTCTCTGTTCAAAGTTTTGAACCATATGCCTTTAGTGATCATCATATTCAATTCCTATCGACTTTAGCAAATCAGCTAGCCGTAGCATTGGAAAATACGCATCTTTTCCAAGAACGTGAGCGTCGTATTACGGAATTAGATGTCATCAACCAGATTAGCCGGATTACGAACTCAACGTTAGATTTGCACAAAATGCTCGGTGGTATTTATGCTTGTTTAACACAGTTTCTCACTATTGATGCTGCATACATTCTTGTTCGATACGAAAAATCTAAAGAAGAGGCTTTTGTTTTTAAAGTCGATAAAGGTATTCGTGAATTTCATAAGGTTTCTGGAGAACTGGTACCTGGCAGTCTTACAGAATACATTATTCGGACTAAACAACCACTCTTACTGAGAGATCTTCAAAAAGATAAAGCAGAACTGTCGTTTACACCAGTACAATTCGGTAACGAAGAGCTTGAGTCTGCATCTTGGCTTGGTGTGCCACTCTTGGATGGCGATAACAATGTTCTTGGTATCTTTTCTATCCAGAGTTATATTGCCAACACCTATAGCGACCGTGAACTTGCCTTTATGACTACCGTTGCCAGCCAGGCTGCTCTTGGTATACAAAATGTATGGCTATTTGACCAGACTCAACGTAGTGCTGATGCACTTCAAGGCAAAGTCGGCGAACTGGGAACGCTCCTCGAGGCCGCACGAGTATTGAGTTCGTCACTCAAGCCCCAAGAAGTGCTTGATATGCTAATGGAAGTTGTTGGTCATCAATTAGCAGTCAATACAGTGGCACTATGGACTATTAATGACAAAAATATTTTACTCCCGGCAGCAATGCTAGGAATCCCCGAATCTGTGGCGAGCACCTTAAACGTTCCGGTTGGAGGAGGATTGACAGGACAGGTTGCAGCCACCAATCAACCACTAGTTATTGATGACGTTGAATAGAAGGGGAATTCGCTTTATGCCCAATTTAACCGTGATCATAGCTTAACTTCATTTATGGGAGTGCCTGTTGTGTATCAAGGACAAACCATCGGGGTATTAAGCGTCATGACAGTACAAGGTCGTGAATTCAATACGGATGAGATTAGGCTTCTCTCAGGTATGGCTGATCAAGCAGCTATTGCTCTAGAGAACGCACGCCTTTTTGAAGAGCGTGAGCGTCGTATCCGAGAACTGACAGCCCTCAATTATATTAGTGAGCGTATCAATGCAACTCTCGCACTTGATGAATTGTTAGTAGAACTACATCAAGGAATTGGAACATTCCTCGATATATCTAATTCATTCATCGCATTACACGATATAAAAACCAATCACCTTACTTTTCCCATTCATTGGAACCGGGGCAGTTCTCAACCTATCAATGGGTCGATGATTGTCGAAGATGTGAACTGCTTATCGCAACGGATTGTGATTGAGCAGCGTCCAATACTGTTACGTACCTATGAAGAAGTAAACGCGTTATCATCAGAAAAACCAGAAGAAGGTCCAGAACAAACATCGTCATGGCTAGGCGTTCCTATCATGCAAGGAGATGATGTTCTAGGTATTATCAATGTACAAAGTTATCATTCCTTCGCCTATGATGAAGATGATCAGCGGTTTTTAATGACGGTGGCGAGTCAGGTAGCGACAGCACTCGCTAATGCACGTCTCTTTGCAGAGCGTGAACGCAGATTGAGCGAAGTAAGTGTCATGCGAGATATCAGTAGTGCTATTACTTCTACTCTTGATCTCAATGACATGCTGGAACGACTCATTGTCGAGCTTGGTCGAGTCATTGATGTGAGCACATCGCTTGTTGTGCTATATGATAAAGACGAGCAATTTCTGCATTACCCAATTGTTTATGATCGTGGTGCGCCTATGCACATACCCTCTTTGCCAATCACAAGAGGAGGGATTAACCGCTGGGTCATTACACATCGTCAATCACTACTCCTGCATACCAATGAAGAAGCTGAACAATATCGAAAGTCAGTTGATAGTCGAGAACGTGTTGGTTCAGGTACATATGTTGAAGAGTCGTTCCTTGTAGTTCCTATTGTATCTGGTGATGAAACATTAGGTGTTATCAATATTCAGAGCTATGAAACCAGCAAATTCTCGGAAGATGATCTGCGTTTTGTATCAACTGTAGCCAACCAAGCTGCTATTGCGATCAATAACGCTCACGTCTTCCAAGAACGAGGACGTCGTATTGAAGAACTTGCAACATTTAATGAAATTGGTCAACAACTAAGTGTCGTATCCGATCTCGATCAACTTTTCAACCTAATCTACACACAGACAAGCCGCCTGTTAGATACAACAAACTTTTATATAGCTCTTTATGATGAACGGCATGGTGAATTTACTTACCCACTTTACTATGGAAGCTCTCAGCGTAGCAGAGTGAATGGCAAAAACATTGAAGATAATTTCAATAGCGCTGTTGTTGAGACACGTATCCCTGTTCTACGCAAGGGGAACGACATTCGAAAACTTTTGCGATCAAGAGGCATTCATACAACAAGAAAACTACCCAAATCTTGGTTAGCGGTTCCAATGGTTGCTACAGACCACGTGTTGGGTGTCATTGCCATTCGTGACTATGAGCGAGAACAAGCATATACACAAGATGATCTGCGGCTGCTCTCAACCATTGCATCGTGGGGGGCCATCGCATTTGAAAATGCCCGCTTGCTAGGTGAAACACGCCAAAGCTTTAAAGAGATCGAAGTTCTCTATGCCATGAGTGTTTCGCTATCAAGTACATTAGACTCGACCGAAGTACAACATATTATTGCGTCAAGTGCTATAGAGATATTAAGTGGCGAAATATGTGTATTATTCTTATTCGATGAGCAGCAAAAGGTATCACAACACACAATTCTAGATAATCAAACCCTTGAGATGACGGTTGAAACGCCAGAGGCAGATCACATCCTAGCAAAACTTCTCTTGGAAGCGGATAGACCTGTTGCCTTAAATGATGTTAATCAACTAGAAAGCCCATTGCAGGACTTGCTCGCGCTGGGTATCCAGAGTGCAATTGGAACACTTATCGGGCCACGAGAAAGCCCCATCGGGGCAGCATGGGTGGGGTCTCGACAACAACGAGATTGGCAAGAGCGTGAACAATCGCTGATGTTAATCTTCGCTAGTCAATCCGGGCAAGCCATGGAAAGTGCTCGCCTATTCCATGAAGTACGTACACTTGCTACAGAACTTGAACAGCGTGTGAAAGATCGTACAGCAGCACTAGCGGAACTCAATGAACAACTTACGGATGAGAAAGAGCGACTACAAGCGATTCACGCCATTACACTGGAGCTCACTGCCAGCTTGGACCTGAATGAAACACTTACTAAAACCCTCGGGCTAGCTTCTCGGACTGTTAACGTCCAGCGTGGCTCCGTTATGTTACTTGACCAAGAGAGCAAGCAGTTAATCTGTCATGCCGTTCTTGATAAAGAAAATGTGGTGCGGCCTGTATATACCACCGTCACCTTTATGGAAGGGCAAAGCCTTGTAGATTGGGTCGTTGAGAAAAAGAAACCTGTTCGGATTGCAGATGTCCAGCAAGATGAACGCTGGGTAAAGGAGGAAGGGCGTGCTGATGAAGTTCGTTCCGTTGTTGCAATTCCGCTTGTAGCTCGGGAAGAACCGCTGGGCGTTTTGTTGCTAACAAGCCCTAAAGTAAACTACTTTACAGAAGCGCAACTGCAATTGCTCTGGACCATAGCTAATGAGAGTGCCATTGCTATCAACAATGCTATCTTGTTCTCATTTATCAGTGAAATGGGCGAAAGAAGAGCAACACTACTTCACCAACAAAGTGAGGAAACGAGTAAAAACCAAGCGATTTTACAGAGTCTTGGTGAAGGTGTTATCGTTCTTGATGAAGACCAAAAGGTTATCTTGTTCAACCCAGCAGCGCAAGAGATGTTAGACATCCCAGCATTCAGCGTTCTTCACCAACCACTCAATAGCATTAGTACGCTTGGTCATAATCTTGAAACGCGTCAGAGGGCAGATATCATTCATGCAGGTTTACAGGATGGGCTAGATATACTCAGCAACCGCGATCAAAATATCAACCGAACCCTAGAGTTGCCATCACCAACACAAACTCTCGATCTGAACTTTGCGCCAGTCTTTAGTACAGAACATACAAAGTTTGGTAGTGTAGTAGTGCTGCGTGATGTGACAAGAGAAATCGAAGCAGACCGAGCAAAGCAAAATTTTATCTCTAGTGTGTCCCATGAGCTTCGTACTCCACTCACATCAATTAAAGGATACGTAGACCTCTTGCTTCTAGGAGCAGGTGGCCCAATCGTAGAAGCACAACTACCGTACCTGAATGTGGTCAAAAATAATACCAAGCGCCTCATGGATCTTATCAATGATATTCTTGAAATTGGGCGTATCGACGCAGATAAAATCGAGCTTAATCTTGACGAAGTTGATATTCCAAGTATTGTTCATGACGTGCTACAAACCATGCATGCTGAGTTAGAACGTAAATCAATTACTGCAAGTATCGACTTACAGGATAATCTACCATTGATTACTGCAGACCCAAGACGTTTGACCCAAGTGATTATGAATCTGGTTTCAAACGCTATCAAATATACCTATCCGGAAGGAGCAATTATGGTACGTACGGTACTCAATCCAGCCGGCATGGTTCAAATGGATGTTGAAGATAATGGTGTCGGGATCTCTGAAGAAGATCAAAAGCATTTGTTCCGACGCTTCTATCGTGCAGATAATCCTTTGCGTGACGAAGCAGGAGGAACAGGATTAGGACTGGTTATCGCCAAATCGTATATTGAACGTCACAGTGGTGAGATGTGGGTGTCCAGCAAGTTAGGTCAGGGAAGTGCATTTAGTTTTATTATTCCTGTCAAACAAGCTGAACCCAAAGAGTCCATAGAACCAACAACAGATAGCTAGTATGATATGTATGACATATCCATTCTATACAAATAGTGATTACGGCAAATATTAACTGTGAGTGCTCTTCATCTTGACAATCGTCTTGTACACTACGAAGTTGTAGGCAAACGTGGGCAGCCAATTATTTTTCTGCATAGCTGGCTTGGTTCGTGGCGTTACTGGCTCCCAACAATGGACCATATCTCTGAGCGATACCGAGCCTATGCACTTGACTTCTGGGGATTTGGTGAATCGGACAGGAATGACAGTGACTACTCACTCTCATCGTATGTAACCATGATTTGCCGTTTCATGGATCATCTGGGTATTACAAAAGTAAATCTTGCGGGTCATGGCCTTGGAGGCATGGTTGCTATTCGCGCAGCAAGTTTGCACCCAGACCGCTTTAACAAGATCATTGTGAGTAATACACCTATTGATGGTGTACAACTCCAGGAAATTGTTCGTCCTGGCGCTCTTTCTCGCCTCTTCGGTCGCTCAAACCCAACCAACATCTGGGCCCGACTGATACGTCAATTTGAAATGGATGATCCAGAAATTCACAAAGAGATTATTGAAGACACTGAAAGCTTATCTGAAAAACTCGTGGAACAAATCATTACATCCATTCTGGACGCTGATCTACGTCCAGATTTAGCAAAACTAGAGGTACCACTTCTGGGCGTGTATGGTGAACGAGATAGCTTAGTAAATCATACACATGCTGATTTTTTGCAGGATGATCACAAACACCTACAACAAAAAATCAAAATTCCTAAAGCACATCATTTTCCCTTCTTGGATCATACAAACATCTTCAATCGGCTCACCATGGACTTCTTAAACAGCGCTTCAGACGATAAAGTAGCCATCAAAGATGAATGGCGACGACGAGTTAGTCAACTAGAATACATTTAATCCCGTAAATGTAGAACATATCAGCTCATACAACTATCTGCGAAGTCGCGGGTCCAAGGCATCGCGAAGACCATCCCCTAACAAATTAAAGCCCAAAACAGTCATCATAATAGCTAAACCGGGGAATGTGGCATACCACCATTTACCCTGTCCAATATAATCACGTGCGTCAGACAACATCGTCCCCCATTCGGGAGTTGGTCGTTCTGCACCCAATCCCAGAAAACCTAATGCCGCAATGCTAATAATGGCAGTGGCAATAGACAAGGTTGCCTGCACCATCATAGGAGCAAGACTATTGGGCAAAACATGGAGAAATAATGCTCGTGGTGCAGATACCCCTGTTGCCTTTGCAGCAGTAATGTACTCTTGCTCACGGATTGATAGGACTGTTGCACGTGCAATACGACCAAAGATAGGTATCTCGACAATACCAACCGCTAGTAAAGTGTTAAATAAGCCTGGGCCACGCACTGATACAATCGCAATTGCCAGTAGAATACTAGGAAAGGCCAGCATAATATCCATAATCCATACTGCAATTGTATCAACCCAACCACCAACATATCCAGCTATCAATCCTAGCAGTGATCCAAAAACAACAGCCATTGATACAGCAAACAAACCAGCAGTAAGCGAAACACGCGATCCGTGTAAGACGCGTACAAACACATCCCGACCCAGATCATCCGTTCCAAAGGGATGTGACATCAAACCAAGCTCCCGTTGTTCACGATCATCAGCAGACAACAACCAGCTTGGTTCCAACAATCGCACACGGAGATCTCGATCACGTAGTGGATCATAGGGCATAACGACGGGAACAAAGACAGCAATGAGTGCAAGCGAGAGTGCAATGGTTAAACCGATACGACCAGTACTCCCTCCAATAAGTCGCTGCCACGCATCCCGCCAGAGACTCCGTTGTGGGCGCATAAATTCAACATCTGGGCTTTGTTGAGCAGTAGTTGTTGCCATATAACTAATTACCTGACTATAAAGAACCATTTGTATAGAGACTAGTAACGAATACGCGGATCAAGCGTTGCATACGACATATCCACAATCAGATTTACAAACACAAAAACACTAGCAACAAACATCACCCCACCTTGCACAATAGGATAATCGCGTGCCAGAATGCCATTAAGAATCCAGGTTCCGATACCAGGCCACGAAAATACGGTTTCCGTTAAAATGGCGCCAGACAGAAGCAAACCAAGCTGGAGCCCAACAACCGTAATAACTGGCAATAAGGCATTTTTCAAAGCATGTTGCAAGATTACAATATGGTCTCGCAACCCCTTTGCACGGGCCGTGCGAATGTAATCTTGACCCAATACCTCAAGCATTGCTGAACGGGTCATACGCGCGATAATGGCAAGTGGAACTGTAGCAAGCGCTATTGATGGGAGGAGAAGATGCTCCAATGCGTTGATGGTAATATCAGGTCGACGAAGCAGGAGTCCATCAAGCGTATAAAACCCGGTAATCATATCAACACCACGTACAAGATTCTCATCAATACGTTGACTGATAGGTAGTATACGCCAATTGACAGCAAATAAATATTGCAGCATGAGCCCTAGCCAAAAGATAGGCATCGACACGCCAATCAGTGCAACAGTCATACTGGCCGCATCAAAAAGAGAGGCGCGTCGAATAGCAGCAGCAATACCTGTCGATACGCCGACAAATGTTGCAATAAACAATGCAGAGAGTGTTAGCTCTACTGTAGCCGGAAAAAACGTGCGTAGTTCACCAGCTACACTGGTACGACGCATGATAGAGTCTCCGAGATCACCTTGAAAGAGATTCCCCATAAAGATAAAATACTGTGTATCGAGGAGATTTCCCTCATCACTAAAATCGAAGAAGAGAGGTTTATTAAGGCCTAGCTGCTCGCGTAGTTGTTGACGTTGCTGTTCTGTCGAGCGTTCACCAAGAATGTAGATAGCCGGATCGCCTGGAATAAGACGTAGAAGCAAGAAGACAACAAAGGATATCCCCAGTAATACCGGGATAATACCTAACAATCGTCTGATAAGGTAGCCACCCATAATGTATCCCAAGAGGTATCGAACGCAGCGAGATGCGTCCGATACCCCATACAAAACCGATTACTTTTCGATAAAGATAGAAGCAAATGGCTCTCCTCCGGTCGGTCCAGGGACCCAACCTTCAAGAGCAGCGTTTTGTGCGTAGACTGGTGGTGCGTGCACAATGGGAATACGTGGCAATTCTTGACTAATGATCGTCCCAGCCTGTTGGAAGAGTTCACCAGCTTCGTCCTGTGATGTCGCAGCACCGGCTTGGTTCAGCAAGTCAAACACATCTTGATTCTCATAGCCAGCCTCAGGAACGTTACCAGGACCAAAGTGGGTAAAGAGGAAATTATTGGGATCACCGTAATCACCTGTCCAGCCAAGCATCACCAAACCATTCTTTTGGCCAGCATCCCAGTTGTCGAGATAGACACCCCAATCTTCGGTAAGCAATTCGACTTCAATACCAACGTCTGCGAGGTAGGTGGCGTAGACTTCTGCAACCGCCTGTGGGGTGGGATAGTAAGGGCGTGAGACAGGCATATACCAAAGTTCTACCGGACCTTCTGAACCATCAACCAATGTCATGGTGTTAAAGCCATCCGGGAATCCTGCCTCAGCTAATAGTTCTTGGGCACGGGCTGGATCGTATTCGAAGGTATCGACTTCAGGTGAACGCGCCCAACTCAACACCTCTGGAATAAAGTCATTGGCTACTTCACCAACACCACCATAGAACCCTTCGAGAATGGCATCTCGATCAATGGCATGGGCAACCGCCTGACGCACACGAATATCATCAAAAGGCGGATTGTTAATATTCATTGACAGATACGCAATATTGAATGGTTCAAGAGGTGTCAACGCCAGATTCGCATCACTTTCAATCGTCTCACGTGCATCTGGTGCAAGGTTGATGGTAAAGTCTACTGAACCAGCTTGAAGTTCTGCCAAACGCTGTGGAGCCTCGCCAATAAAGCGGATGACCACACCTGGCATACGTGCCGCCTCACCCCAATAGTCTTCGTTGCGCAATAGCGTGACACTCTGGCCAGGACTCCACTCAGAAAAAGCAAATGGTCCGGTCCCAACACCACCCACATCAGGAGTGCCATACGCAACACCATTCTCCATAATGGATTCGGGGCTTGAGATGCCAAAATACGATGCTGCGACATAGTTAGGGAACAATGGCAGCGGCTGTGTTAACGTAAATACGACGGTCTGCTCATCAGTGGCAGTCACTGATTCCCAAATCGTGGCATCGTCACCAACATACCCACCAAAGATATCTGCAAAAATTGGGAAGGTGTTACCTTCCTCGCGGAAACCAAACTCAAAATCGGGATTAGCCATTCGCTCGAAATTGAAGACTACAGCCTCAGCATTGAAAGGTGAGCCATCATGGAACACAACACCCTCACGAAGAGTGAATGTCCATTCAGTGGCATCGTCATTGGATTCCCATGATTCAGCTAGCAGGGGCTCTAAATCTAATGAGCCCGGTGCAAAACCAACCAATGTTTCGAGAATTTGTCGTGTAACGATGAGGGAGGTTCCAGCTGTCGTATTCATCGAATCCAATGAATCTGGCTCACCAGAACCACCAAAAACGAGAAAGGCTTCTGAGTCTCCAGTTTCAGCCTCATCGGCAGGCGCTTCTTCAGCAGCGGGTTCTTCGGTAGTTTCTTCTTCAGCGGCTGGCTCTTCAGCAGCGGGTTCTTCGGCATCTTCATCAGTAGCTGGTTCTTCAGCAGCGGGTTCTTCGGCTGGCTCTTCAGCAGCGGGTTCTTCGGCTGGCGTCGCTCCACCGCAAGCGGCTATAATAGGAATCATCAGAATAAACAAAAGAAACAGTGCGACAAAAGAATGTCGCTTGTGTGTTGCAAATCGCATAGGATGTGTCTCCATTTTGCATGTGAGGAATCTGTAACAAGCACAAAAAGCAAAAACTATCCTGTTATGATAAAGTCCCTCCTTCCGTTCAATTAATGTTTTCGCGATGGGAGAAAAACTGCTCGGTTTAGCGCAATGCCGCGTGGCAAGTGCAAACCAACATCAATTTGATACATCTTGACGAAATTTCAATCCAAG
>JBCDFA010000121.1:0-19811 GCA_039178835.1 Chloroflexota bacterium | reverse complement strand
TAGGTAAGCTTCGTGACATGCGCGCCTTTGTCGACACTGTGCGCGATTTTGATCTCATTCCCCCACAAATTGGGCGTCGAGTAGCACAAGCCATTGTCGTGCTGGAGGGAGTCGTTGTCATAAGTTTGCTTGTAGGAGGATGGTTTCACATCGTAGGCTTTGGTCTTGCTTTGGTTCTGCTTATTATGTTTTGTTATGCATTAATCTCAGTGTTACGTCGTAAAATGGCTATCTCATGTGGATGCTTTGGTCCGAATGTCAAACAGGTATCAAGGTACGATGTGATACGAAATGGGGTCTTCGTGATCTGTGCCATCATTGGTCTGGTCGTATCGCCGATAGCACTTACCCCAACCCTGATAGAAACGGTTTTATTCATCGGAATGGCCACCGCATGGGTGCTCATCTGGACCCATCTTGATGAAATTATGACAGTGTTTCGTTTTGAACCACCATCTAGGCATTAGGAAAGGGATTACGCGATGCAAGTGAATGGATTAGTAGTGATGAACATTGTGCTGCTCTGGATCGTGATGATTGTCGTTTTGATGATGGTGCTGCGCCTTACCCGTGCGCTGACACCCATGTTCCAGCGACCGCCACAAGCGCCAGAACCAGCCACACCATCCGTAGATATTGGCACGCCGATACCAGACTTTACGGCCTATACGTTAGATGGTCAAGCCGTTGACTACAGTTCGTTTGCTGGCAAACCACTGGCCCTCATCTTTATGAGTACCAATTGCCCCCATTGTCGTAGCGCCATCCCTGAACTGGCGATTACGGGGTATAAGGCACGTCATCGAGATGTACAGATCGTCCCTGTAGTCACAGCCGATCTCCTTGAAACACAACACTTTATTGGCGATGTCGAAATGCATCTCTCTATCCTCGCGGCACCACCTGCGATGAGCCCCTGGCTGAGCGCCTTAAATCCCGAAGGTATCGTTCCTGCCTATTGTTATGTTGACTCCGAGGGAGTTGTGCAAGGTATGGGAGGCTTACACAGCCAGGAATGGCGCGACCTTGTTGTGACCTGGCAGGCCATACCAGTCGGGCAAAAACCAGTCGCATTATACAGATAATATTGATATGTGTTTTGTACTACCTAATGTAGAGAGGTATTTTCAATCAGGCATACAGGTGAACATTGTAGTATTTTGATTCAGTGAGCAGTTATCCATAGTATTGCAGATACTATAGATAATCACCCACCTGTTGCCCCCGCAATACGCCAGCGTGATACCCTTGGTGGCAAACTCAGGTAGATCAAGCGAACCAGTAGCCATCCCAGGGTTACCAGATTGCCAAACGCCAGCACATACGGCAGCGGAGAGTCCACGATAGCAGCATAAGCTGTAGGAAAAAAGCCACGCAGATCACCCATGATATTGAGCGTGGCACTGATCGTCAAGAAAATAAACACGGGCCAGAGGGCGCGATCACTGGCCAGTCGTGCAGCGACAAATGCCAGCGGAAGAAAGAGGTAACGCTCGTGGATCTGGGTTGGCAATAAAAAGAACGCCAGCGCGATCACCATGGTACCATCAAGCGCTGCTAATTGATCATAGCGCAGCGTGAGCATGCCAACTACGATCATTGTCACACTGCCCAGCAAAAGCAAACCCGCAGTCCGATAAGTGAGCATACCGACAAAAAGTTGTTGATCGTGGAAATGAGTAGCGTTCAACAACCACCACAGATTGTAGGCACCTGTTGACACGTGCGGAAAGCGACCCACTGAACCAAAGTAGGCTTGAGCAAGGCCAGACCATTGACCGGCTATCAGGAGTGGGAGCCACACAACGACAATCAGAGAAAGTGCCATACTGCCGCCCATGACTAACCCACGAGTCCCATAGCGGCGTATAGTAACGATATACATAATTGGTGCCAGGATAATAGCCTGTGGCTTGGTTAACAATGCTATTGCCCAACATGCCCAACTCCAGCGCCCCTGTGCTCGATCAAACAACAGGAGTGTTGCTAGGAGTGGTAGCATTAACAGTGTGTCGCTCTGACCCCACCATGCGACGTTGATCCACACCGGTGGTGCCAAAGTGTATGCACCAGCAATAAGCGCAGCCATGGGCTGCCCAACCCAGCGACGACTCCACCAATACAGAAGAGCAATTGTTGTGAGATCGGCAAGCATACCGGGTAATTTAATGAGCACCAGCGTGAGAGGGGGTACTGGTGTTATCCAAAAGCTGTCTATAGATGGTGCAAAGAGGCGTACTCCATGCAGAAGATAGAGCCATATAGGCAGATAATCACCATTGGCCACATATGCCCCAGCCAAACCATCGCTGGTCAGATAGCCCATCCGTCGTGCCGCGAGCTCAAGGTCACCCACGGGATCAGGGGCAGCAAGCCATGGAATACGTGCCGCTAAAGCAATCAACACGACCAACCCAACCCAGAGATTTTCTTTTCTGGTCAATGTTACAGAAGGTAGTGATGGAACACTTTGACGCACCGGCCAGCGTGCCAGTATCACCGCTCCAAAGCATCCCAGACCCAGCATTAGTATGCCTCTGGTGAGCACACCATAGTGCTCAATACCGCTTGTCTGCCAAATAAGCGCACCACCCTGCAACGCCAGCGCAATCAGCAGAGGCACACCAACCCGCACATTGGCCTCACGCAAAAGCAAATACCCGCCAAGCGTGAGAATCACTAATGAAGCCAGCACATTCTCCCAGCGCCAGTGCGTCCCAGCCAACCATGCACTACCCAAACAGATAGCAACACCTAGGGCCAGAAGCACACCAGCCAGCATACGGGAAACTGATGAGGATTGTGGGTTACGGAACTGTTCATAGACAGTTGCGACAAGCATCGTTCCACCAAAGAACAGCAACAACGGGGTCGTGAGGCCATACTGCCAGCCAATGAGCGCCTGGCCGATCACAATAACTATCTGTAGCCCAACTACCACCCCAATCACCGAGACCAGCGAAACCTGACGGCGGAGAAAGAGAAAGCCACCAACAGTTGTCAGCACCAACGCCAAGGGGAACATCATTGGTGCTTGACCACCACCAGCCACCCGTACATCACTGACCATGACGCCCAGGTCCCGCTCACCAGCACGGATGGTTGATGTTTCCAACAAAAGGGTGATGCGTTCAACCGATTGGGGTGGCACATACATGGTGTATACCTGTACATATGGCGCAACGACGAACCCCAGTGACATGTCACCGATTCGCAGATAGAGCGGTGTTTCCTGCGGCAACCCACCCACAAGCGTCATATCAACACGTACCATACCACCAGGATTGGGAAGCTGAATCTGGCTGTAACCACTGGTCCAGCGAAACCATCCATCACGATCCTCGAATGCCTCAAGCGGCCCAAGCTGGTGGGTCGTCACCAGTGCATAAGGCGCATCCATTGATAGTGTGGTGGTACGCTCAGGAGCATAGACGAGGTATGCGAATGTCAACGCAACACTTGACAATAAAACCAACGCAGTGGCATCCCACAACCTGGCATAACGGCTCATAACAACTCAATCCTTGGTGAGTAGATCGTGCAAGCTGACTTTTCACACAGACTATAGAGCATAGTACAACAAAATGACAAAGATGCAACTTTCCACAATACGCGTAACACATAGCTTGGTGCAAAGGGCAGATAGGGTGAGTGACGAGCACATACCACACTCTGATGGGCAGCTTATTGGAAGATATATTGTATGGTAAACAGCACCGCCATACCACTAAATACCGTCAAAAGAGCATTCTTGGTATACCACGCCACCAGCGCAGCCAGCATTCCCGCAATAAGTCGGCCATCGTCAAATGACCATGTGTACACATCATTGATGGCTAGTAGTTCTGGCGCAATTAATGCAGACAGTACGGCTACAGGCACAAAGCGCAGAGCCGTTTGAACTCGGTCGGGAAAGTCATATTGATCCAGCAGAGCGATACATGAGAGGCGCACACAAAGGGTAACAATACTCATACCTACAATAACAAACCAGAGACTCATGCTGTTTTTTCCTTGAGTAATAATCCTATGGATATACCTACGAATGCACTAATCAATAGCCCCAACTTGAAAGGCAGCGTGGCGGTTAATACCGCAGTGATGGCAGCGACAAGGGCCACAACAGCAAATACACGATCAGTAATGGCGGGCATCAACAGAGCCATAAACGCTAACGGAATGGTGAAATCCAATTGCCAACCTGCCGGCACTTGTGTCCCAAGCAAAATGCCAATCGCAGAGCCCACCTGCCAAACACACCACATGGTGAAACCTGCACCCAGAAAATACCAATGTTTGTACACATTATGGGGATGTTGCATAAAATGCGTAATTGCCAGTGCATAGGCCTGATCCGTCAAAAGATACGCGCTTAACCATTTCCATGGACGTGAAAGATGGGCGAAATAAGGTGCAATAGAGGCACTATACATAATAAAGCGGAGATTGACGATACAAGTTGCCAGAATAATGATCAGGGATGGTGTATTCACGCTAATGAGCTGAGCAGCAACCAACTGGGCTGCTCCTGCAAATACCAAAAGCGACATAGCAAATGCAGCAACGATGGGCAAACCGACCTCAATAGCGATCACACCTGAGATAAGGCCAAACGGGATGACACCAAGACTAATAGGCAATATCGCTTTGACACCTGCCAAGAAAGACGACCGAGGTGATAACATATGCGGCTCCAGGGTAGAAAGACGAACACACATCATTAGCCTAGCACAGCACCGAACACTATGTCTTGAATAATATTGCTATGTTAGTATCGTGCAATATTGGCCTGGAGTAACACCAACAGTTCGTTTGAATTGACGTGTAAGATGGCTTTGATCGGCAAATCCAGTTTGTACCGCAACATCAGCTATAGACATGCCTGTCTGTAACAGCTTTTTCGCCTGTTCCACCCGTACTTGTAGCATATAGGCATGGGGCGGTAAGCCGACTGTATTACGAAAGGCCCGCAGCAAATGGAATGGGCTCAAATTGACTAGGGTAGCCAGTTGTTCAAGAGTAATATTTTCTGCAAAGTGTTCTATCAGATAGGCTTGAATTGTTTTCACATAGCTTGGTTCTGAACCAACTGTTGCAATAGTAGGCACTGTATCTGCATGACGTGCAATAAGATGAGCAAGAGTCCACAATAAGCGTGATTCGCGCTCCAAACTGGATGTGGTGGGGTCTTCCAACAAGGAATGAAGTCGGCGTATCTGCTGCGCCAACATATCATCGTGAATCACAGGATGCGGAAAAAAGGGTGTATCACATACACGACCAGTAAGGTGAGTTGCCGCTTGTTGCAACACGTGTGTAGCAGGATAAAGCATACGGTAGGTCCAACCATGCGCTCCCACTGCACGACCATCGTGTACGACACCAGGATTAATGACCGCAATGCTTCCGGCAGGCATAATCAGAGTATGTAATCGTTGACACGTAACCGCCTGTCCACCAGACTCGATTACACCTATCGCGAACCCTGTGTGTGCATGAGGAACAAAGGTATGGGTAATATAGGTCGCGTGAAGTAGCTCAAGATGCCCTAAATCAGGATCAAGCCAAAACTTCACATGCTCTTGACGCATTGGTTGAGGCATACAACCATTGTACCAATAAGATCGAGATTTGACCGCCCACAGCGTATGACATGTCTGCTTGCCCTCACCGAACTGATCGAGTATCATACGGGTAATCGAAGTCATACAATGTTGAGGATGCCGCCGATGCTTGAGGCGATCTTCGCGCCGAAATCACTCGCCGTAGTAGGCGCTTCACCTGACCCGACGCGGTTGGGTCATCGCGTATTAAAGAATATTATTGATAATGGTTATCAGGGCACGGTTTTTGCAGTACATCCTAAAGCACAAACAGTACTCAACCAACCCGCCTATTCATCTCTGTTAGATATTCCTGAGCCCGTCGATCTCGCAGTTATTGTCATACCTCCACAAGCCGTATTAGCCGTGGTAGAAGAGTGTGGAAAAAAAGGAGTGCAAGGCCTAGTGATTATTACGGCCGGCTTCAAAGAAGTGGGGGGAGACGGAAAAGAACTAGAACGACAACTCATAGACCTGGTTGCACACTACAACATGCGGATGGTGGGACCCAACTGTCTAGGGATCATCGATACCACCACCAACCTGAATGCATCGTTTGCCGCTCTTATGCCGGACCCAGGACAGATCGCCTTTATGTCGCAATCTGGAGCGATCTGCACCGCCATCCTTGATTGGAGCAAAAGTGCCGAAATTGGCTTCTCACGTTTTGTGAGTCTGGGGAACAAAGGCGACGTTGACGAAGTGGCTCTGCTCGAAGAATGGGGCAATGATCCCGAGAATCGTGTTATTCTCGCCTACCTTGAAGGTATCAATGACGGGCCTGCATTTATCAAAACAGCCCGACAGGTGACCAAAGAAACTCCCGTCATTGCTATCAAAAGTGGCACAACTGCCGCCGGAACACGGGCTATCTCATCGCACACCGGCTCACTGGCCGGGTCTGAGCGAGCCTATGAGGCGGCATTCAATCAGAGTGGTATCATCCGTGCACAGTCCATGCAAGAACTGTTTGATTTTGCGCTGGCCTTTGCCTATCAACCTGCGCTTCAGGGCAAACGGATTGCGATTGTTACGAACGCAGGTGGTCCAGGGATTATTGCCACGGACGCCATCGAACGAAGTGGACTGGTTATGGCAGAACTCACGACACATACGGTTGCTTACTTACAAGAGGCGCTACCACCAACAGCGAATGTATTCAACCCTATCGATGTCATCGGCGATGCAGCCTCAGACCGTTATGAAGTCGCGCTCAAGGCCGCCCTTGCCGATCCACAGGTTGATGCGGTGCTGGTCTTGTTCACACCACAGGCTGGAAGCGAACCAGAGGAAACAGCGAATGTGATTGCGAGACTAAGTGCTAATCAACCCAAGCCAGTTCTGGCTAGCTATATGGGTGCGGTCAGCCTAGGGCCTGCGCTCACACTCCTCAACAAGCATCGCATTCCCAGCTACCCGTTTCCGGAACGTGCGGTTGAAGCGCTACGGGTCATGGCCAGCCATTATAGCCGTACACAACGTATCAAAGGCGAGTACGTCACTTTTGAGGTTGATCGGGATCGTGTTCGTACTCTGTTCGACGAGGTGCGTGCAGCTGGTCGGGTTGAACTGGGAGAAATCGAGGCTCGTGAAGTCATGGAAGCCTATGGCATGCGGCTCCCACAATCGCGCCTCGCAAGCTCACCAGATGAGGCCGCTGCGATTGCCGCCGACATCGGATTTCCTGTCGTTATGAAAATCTCGTCACCCGATATCTTGCACAAAAGTGATATTGGGGGTGTCAGGGTTGGTATTGCGGATGCGACAGCCGCCCGTGACACCTATGAACTGATTGAATATCGAGCGCGTAAATACAGTCGTGACGCAACCATCTGGGGAGTGTTAGTACAGGAACAGATTCGTAAAGGTCGTGAGGTACTCGTTGGGGTGAACCGTGATCCACAGTTTGGTCCGCTGGTCGTCTTTGGGCTTGGGGGTATCTACGTTGAAGTGTTGAAGGACGTAGCCTTCCGCCTTGCGCCACTCACCCGACAGGAGGCCGCCGAACAGGTACGCGATATCCGTACCTATGCCCTGCTCAAGGGAGTGCGTGGTGAGCCACCTGCCGATGTCGCTGCCGCTGAGGACATTTTATTACGTGTTTCGCAATTGGTTGTGGATTTTCCTGAGATTGTTGAAATGGACATCAATCCGCTGGTTGTACACAATCGGGGTGAGGGAGCAACGGTTGTTGACGCTCGCATTATTTTACAGGGTGCGTAATCACTCTGTCTGAAGGAGTTTCTTATGGCTACCCTCTATGTCGCCTCTACCGAAACGTTTGTTGGCAAGAGCGCCACGTGCATTGGGCTGCTGACCCATGCCCAACGTGATGGCTACACGGTAAGCTATATGAAGCCGATTAGCGTTTCAGCCAAACACACCGAAGAGATGGTTATGGACGAAGATGCGGCTTTTATTCGCGACTACTTTGATATCGCCACACCACTTGAGCAGGTTGCGCCGGTGTTGGTAACCCAGAGCCTCATCGAACAAATTATGCGCACCCCAGATATCGATTTTACCAAACGCATCCAGGATGCCTATGTTGCTGTGTCGCGTGATACCGACCTGGTGGTGTTGGAGGGCCCGAACACCTGGGCGGAAGGAGCACTACTGGGCCTCACTGGTGACCAGGTGTCGGACATGCTGCATGCTCCGGTGTTGCTCGTTGCACGCTATCACTCGCCCTTTGCACTGGACACCATTATGGCAGTACAAACCTATCTTGGTAATCGTCTGTTGGGTGTCGTCCTCAACCAAGTTGAAGAACATCAAGTCGATTTTGTAAAGACTCGGGTGGCACCCTTCTTAGAGCGAAAGGGCATCCCAGTCTATGCCACTCTCGCACAAGATTCGCATTTGCACGGGGTTAATGTTGAAGACCTGTTTGATCATCTCGGTGGCCAATTCATTGGCTCACAAGAGTGGGGTAATCATTTAGTTGAACACCTCATGATTGGTGCCATGGGACCAGAGAGTGCACTCTCACACTTTCGTCGACGCACCAACAAAGCAGTGTTTACTGGTGGAGATCGTGCTGACCTTCAGCTTGCTGCCCTACAAACTTCCACATCTGTGCTGATTCTGACGGGCAACATTCGCCCCTCGCCAGCCGTCATCGACCGCGCTGAAGAGCAACAAGTGCCGATCATCCTGATTGCTGATGACACATTGACTGCAGTTGAACGGGCCGAGTCCATCTTTGGCAAAATTCGCTTCCGTCAGCAAAGCAAAATCGAACGTTTTACAGCGTTGCTAGATGAAAACTTTGATTATTCGCGTCTATATGACGAACTTGGTATAACAACCAGTTAATTCTGTTATGTAAGAAAACCGGATTATTGTATAACTATCACGAGGTACATATGTCTACATTGATCGAAGAAATTATCGCACGTGAAGTACTTGACTCACGTGGCAACCCGACGGTTGAGGTTGATGTACGTGTTGAGAGCGGTGACATCGGTCGTGCTATCGTCCCTTCAGGAGCATCCACCGGTGCCTACGAAGCCCTGGAATTACGTGATGGCGATAAAGCACGCTATGGTGGCAAAGGTGTCCTGAAAGCTGTCGAGAATGTAAATGGTGGAATTACCGAAGCACTGGTTGGTGTGGACTCAGCCAACCAGGTCGGGATTGACCAAATGCTCATCGAGTTGGATGGTACCGACACCAAGAGCAATCTGGGCGCCAACGCGATCCTGGCTGTCTCGCTCGCCTGTGCCAAAGCCGCTTCTGCTGCGCTCAACATGCCACTCTACCGCTACATCGGCGGCGCACACGCCCACACATTGCCGGTTCCTATGATGAACATCCTCAATGGTGGAAAGCATGCACAAGACAGCACCGACTTTCAGGAATTTATGGTGATGCCAGCAGGCGCATCAAGCTTTAGCGAATGTCTCCGCTGGGGTGCCGAAATCTACCAGAGTCTCAAGAACGTCCTGCACGACCGTGGTCAGGGTACCAACGTCGGCGATGAGGGTGGCTTTGCACCCAGCCTTCCCACCAACGAAGCAGCCCTCGAAGTCATTATGGAGGCTATCACCCGGGCTGGCTACAAACCTGGCGAGCAGATCCTATTGGCTATGGACCCGGCATGTACCGAAATTTATGAGGATGGCAAATATCATCTGGCGAAAGAAAATCGTGTGTTGAGCAGCGCCGAAATGGTCGACTACTGGGCCGACATCGCCGACCGCTATCCGCTCATCTCACTCGAAGACGGCCTGGCCGAAGACGACTGGGAGGGCTGGAAGATGCTGCAAGAACGTGTCGGCGATCGCGTGCAACTCGTGGGTGACGACCTGCTTGTCACGAACGTGAAGCGACTTGAGCGCGGCATCAATGAGCGTGCAGGCAACTCCATTCTGATCAAGCTCAACCAGATTGGCTCACTCACCGAAACTCTGAGCGCCATTCAGATGGCTCAGCGCGCAGGCTGGACGGCCGTGGTGTCGCACCGCTCCGGCGAGAGTGAAGACGTGACCATTTCAGACCTGGTTGTAGCCACTAACGCTGGCCAGATCAAGACCGGGGCACCGGCCCGCACCGATCGTGTGGCCAAATATAACCAGTTGTTGCGGATCGAAGAAGAGCTGGGTGATGCAGCTGCGTTTGCCGGCATGAGCGCATTTAATGTAAAACTTACATCCTCCTAAGCATTTCTCGTACAGACAAAACAACGACGACCGGGGCAATGTGCTTCGGTCGTCGTATTGCGACTTATACATTTAACACAACTTTCGCGTGACAGTTCTCTCATTCAATGTTCATACTGGCAGGCATTTTAAGCAATAGAAACACAAACAACGTGCCTGTGCTGTGAATCACAATTTCGTCAAGACTATTGACTCGGCTACAACACCTCTTCATAATACAATCCCATAAGTATGTTTTTCGCAAAGTATGGTAATCGTTAACAGATAGCCTCATCTGTCGTATCTGATTCATTAAAAGAAGTTCCAGGCTCTTAATCATAAAGTACGAGTGAGGAGGGCCAGGAAGGTGTCAGAAGTAAACAGGAGAAACTCGTGCGTCGAACACAGTATCAAATCAAACGTATTGTAACCCTTGGTGTCTTTGTAGGGCTTATTGTAGCATTACTCCTACCGGTGGGCGGCGGTTTGGTGGCGCTAAATCCACAGGACGTGGCTGCCAGCGAACTCGCCCAGAGTAACAACAATAATGGCTTTGGCCCTGGCGATATCTATCGAGAATTCCCTCACTCCAGATACCGCACTGATGAATGTGGACTGGATGCAGTCAATAGGTTACATCCTGACGGTGACAGGCCTGCATGTGATCCTAACAGCCGCTGGAGAGAACGTCACATTCCTGATTTTGGTGATCGGCCACCAATCGACACAACCAATGCAATTCGATCTGAGATGGCAGTTGAATTCTGGGGGGGCCATGTCGGTACCTCACAACAACAAGTCTCAGTTAACCCCAACTCTGCCAATTTCGCTCCTGGCCCGAACTATCCAGAAGAGTTACCTCCTAACATTGACAACGTTGATTGGTTAAACATTCAGCAGCCACCCGTCGCAGCTGGTGAGAAATCCATTTGTTACTTTCGTAATGTGATGGGGCGTAGCATTGTCCCAATCGATCTAGGTGACCTTCGCGATGATCAACGGAATACCTTTCGCTTCCGTGGGGGCAGCCAAGACAGCGATTGTCCCAATCGTTTTAATTGGGGGCTCTATTACATCTATACATTTCGAGTACGAGTCTACTACAATGAGAATGTTGCTCACCCAACTGGACGGATCGACTCACCAACCAATGGTGCAACCGTCGGTGAAAGCCCAATTATTGAAGTTGACACCACCGGTTCACCAGTGCCAGTTGAGCGTGTTGATCTCATTGCCAAGTACAACGACTTTGACTGGGATGGCAATGGAGTCTTCCGTGAGTGGCAATATCGGACTGAACACTATCTTGACCGAAGAAATCCGAATGATGAAGATGCTCAAGATGGTATCTTACTAAAAAGACATGTTGGTTCAAGAACGAGTGCTCCGTATGTATTTGCCTGGGACACAACCTGGGTACCTGATCAGGACCAGCCAGTAGAGCTTATGGCACGTATCCGTGGTACCAACGGTGTCTACTATATGACCGAGGCAGTCTCTGTGAATTTTGAGCGAGATGGGCGATCCGTGAGGATGTTTACTGTTGATCCGGAAGATATGCCTGAGAACTTTGGGGTACGTCAAGGCCGAACGACTAGAGACACTCAGATCAATGTCACCAGAGCGAATCCGCTTGATGGTGCAGCAAGAGGACGCTTAGAGATGTCGACATGGGCAGGTACTCCTGATTACAACGACTCAAAAGAAGCCAATTCGTTTACAACAATCAACTTAAACGGAACAGAAGTTATAAATATTACACGTCAGTCATCTCAACGGAATCGACTTGGTCGCGTCTATAATTATGGAGATGTCGAACTTAACCTGCGAGAAGAAGCATTTGAAACAATTGAGCAAGGCAAGAATGAGTTTGAGATAGTCTCAAATCGCGCAAGCCATGCCTTCGAGATCCACTTGCCTGGGCCAGCGCTCAAAATCGATTATGGTGATGTGGTTGCCAACAGTGCGGTAGCCACAACTAGTAAAGACACAAATGTCAGCATTCGACTCGATGGTGCAAGTACACGAGGCAACAATGTTACGTTTAGAATAACTGATAATCCCGATCATGGACGGCTGATCGGTGCAGGTAACAATCGTACCTACGAGCCTAATGCAGGCTTTGCTGGACAAGACCGCTTTACTTTCGAGGTGGAAGATAATGTTACGAACCAGAAAGCCACTGCGGACATTGTAGTCATTGTTAACGCATCAGACGAAAACAACGCACCTCAGGTAAATGCTGGCAACGATATTACTATCAACGAAGGCGCAACAATCACACAATCTGGCTCATTCACCGACCCAGACTCTAGCTCCTGGACGGTAACAGCAGATTATGGTGATGGAAGCAATCCAACGACGTTGGAACGTAACGGTAATCAGTTTGCACTCGACCACACTTATATCGATGATGGCGAATACACGGTCACTGTATCAGTTGATGATGGTAACGGAGGCGTCGGCACCGATACGCTGTCGGTAACCGTCAACAATGTTGCACCTGAGATATCCGCTGTCGGTGAGCAATCAGCGAAACGTGGTGAGCCAATCGAACTCTCCCTGGCGACCTTCACCGACCCCGGAAGCGATGACACACACAGCGCGACCATCGATTGGGGCGATGGTTCAGAGCCAACACCAGGTGTGGTCAATCAAGAGGATGGGACCGTCTCTGGCACCCATACCTACGCCGCAAATGGCACCTACACCATTGATGTGACTGTGGAGGACGACGATGGTGCTTCCAGTAGCGCTAGCATGCAGATCACCATCGTGGATAATCCGGTTATTGCACGTGAAGACAGTGCTTCTACCAGCACTGGTCAAGCGGTTACCATCAACGTTCTGGAAAATGACGAGGGCGGCGAAGGAACAGCGCGAACGGTTGAAATCACAACTGAGCCCGAAAATGGCACCGCTGTCGTTAACGAAGACAACACGATCACCTACACACCTAACGACGGATTTACTGGCACGGATACATTCTCTTACACCGTCGCTGACGAGATTGGCACCCGCGCTTCTGCTGCCGTAACAGTAACAGTCGACCAGGTAGTCATAGATACCAACACCGTCTACCTGCCGATGATAGTGCGTTAGCCTGCTCTAAGCAAAACTACGCAGAGGGCAGAGACACAGAGTTGTGATTACGGAGATATAGTCTGAGACACAAACAGGGTGACCGACCTGCAAGACATATGGTCACCCTGTTTGTCTATCTTGAGACAGATGAGCATTACGTAATATCATAGGCCATTGACTGATAATTGTACCGACAAATTCCCCATATAGAAAGCCAAACAAGGTTGTTGTTCAACACATCACAATTTTGTTAAGATGATTGACTCTCCTACATCCCATCTTTACAATATTTTTCCATATGTACATGCTCCATAAATCTTATACTCATCAACATATAACTTTGTCTGTCATACATCGCTATCAAAGCGACTCAGCATACCACTCAAATCTGACATACATCACAGCTTCAGGCATTGGGTTGTGGCAGGTGGAAATATGGATGTAGGGGACTGCTTGAAGAAAATAGGAGAAACTCGTGCATCAAACCTATAGCTCACCCAAACGTATAATCTCACTGCTCGTCTTTGTTGGTGTAACCATTGCCATGTTGATACCGCTAAACAACAATGGTGCGGTAGTTGCCACACCACAAGCTACCGCGAGCGAGCCTGCTCAGAGTGATACCAATAATGGCTTTGGCCCCGGCGATATCTATCGTGAGTATCCCTTCACCAGCCGCACCGATGAGTGTGGCCAAGATGCCGTTGGACGCGACTCGTGCGACCCCAACAGCCGTTGGCAAGAGCGTCGCGTCTACGAAAACCCCGACCGTGCCCAGATCGATACAACCAACGCAACGCGGGCCGAGATGGCGGTTGAGTTCTGGGGCGGCCATGTTGGCACGTCTCAACAGCAGGTCGCCGTCAATCCCGATTCGGCCAATGTCAGTGGAAACTCTGGTGGTCTCCCACCAGGCATCAACGATGTCGATTGGTTGACGATCCCTCAACCACGCGTCGCATCAGGTGAAAAAGCCATTTGCTATTTCCGGCAGGTAATGGGGCGCAGTATTGTCCCACTGGGCGTAAGCGATCTTCGTGACGACCAACGCAATACGTTCCGTTTTCGCGCAGGCAATCAGGACCGCGATTGTCCCGGCACATTTAGCTGGGGACTCTACCATGTCTATTCCTTTATCGTGCGGGTCTATTATGATGAGAGTGTTGCCCACCCCACTGGACGAATCACGTCGGTGTCGGATGGCGGCAACCTCCGTGAAAACCCGATCATCTCTGTCGATACCTCCGGGTCCCCGGTCCCCGTTGAACAGGTTGATCTCATCGCGAAATACACCGACTTTGATTGGGATGGCAACGGCACCTATCGCGAGTGGCAGTACCGCTTTGAACAACAACTCTTTGGCGCTGGTGCCATACGACGACATATTGGCTCCAAAACCGAAGCCCCTTACACCTTCACCTGGGATACGACATGGGTACCTGATCAGGATCAGCCCATCGAGTTGATGGCACGCATTCGGGGTACCAATGGCGTCTACTATATGACACCAGCAGTATCCGTCAATCTGGCACGTAACGGGCGCTCGGTACAGATGTTTACGGTTGATCGTGATGATATGCCTGAGAACTTTGGCGTGCGTGATGGACGTACCCGCAAGACAGCACCGATCAATGTCACCAGATCGAATCCACGTGAAAACGTTACTAGAGGTCAGCTTATTATGTCGACCTGGGCAGGGCAACCACGTTACAACGAAGAAGGCTCGAATATTTCGACCGAGATCAAGCTCAATGACCAGCGGGTTGTACGGACTGCACCCGGCTCCTCACGTCAGATTGGGCGCGAGTATGACTATGGGGATGTAGAACTCAACCTGTCGGAAGAGGTATTACAGAGCCTGCGTCAGGGCAACAACACCTTTGAGATGTTCTCGAATCGTAAAGGACATGCGCTGGAGGTACATCTTCCTGGACCTGCGCTCAAGGTCGAGTATAGTGGTTCAGCAGTAACATACAACGTGTATCTGCCGATGAGTATGCGTTGATTTTTCAAAACCATGTGAAGCTTCTGGAAACTTTTTTATCAAGGCAAACACCGCAAACCATCAGTTTCCAGAAGCTCTAACCAAGAAGCTACCACCAATCTTTACAACAAACCCCAAATCTTGACCGCAATATCCATCGCACTTTCAAAGGTATAATCCCGACCGAGTAATTGCAACTCAGCTGCTATCAGTTCGTCTTCAGCCAACTTCTCGAAGTGCACCACCCGATGCATTGGCAATTTACCAGCAATCTCTGCACGAGCTTCTGAACAATATTCCGTAGCGCCACGTGCCACATAGAACTGTGCATGATCACACTCTAAAAGCAATGAGACCGGGTAACCAACAACCTCATCAGTAGGCTCGACTGTATGCAGCTCCAGAGTCACTTTTCCCCCATCGACACGCTGCATTTCAATGGCAATATGGTCATCTGCATCGGCTTTGACTACTGGCGACCAACCAAGCCGTGAGGCCAGCCAACTCACCAGGAGGATCGCCTGATGCATGTCGTTACGTTGCTGCGAGATGGAGGTAGACGTCACTTTGACACGCTTGATTTCCTGCAAATGCGACAACGCGGCTGGTGCATCAAAAAATTGAGCAACCAGTTCGCGCACGGGCGTCAGTCGTCCCCAGGCCAGATCGCTCACAGGCAAACTACCACCACAGCCCTCCGATAGACGCGCCAGCCCACGACCAGGATCACCGAACGTTGCCGAGTCAACGATCAGTCGATCCGCAAGACGACAAAGCTTGGTGTACAGCAGATCGTCGAACGGCTCACCCTGCGGCCACCAGAACATAACCGGCAAATCCGGTACCAGAAGTGGCAGCACCGTACCTGGTGCCAGCGCGACCGCACTCCCACGGGCATCGATGGTAATCTGCTCACAACACACCTGTGGGCGCCCAGGTCCGGGCATCTGGCAATGCGCCTGTACCCATGCATCGAGCAATACTTCGTCCTGCGCTTTGGCATCGCTCGTTGCCGCTACTTTGGCATTCACCAGAATGGCACGATTAGGATGTCGCGCCATAAGACGGGAAATAATCTCTGTTGTGTGGTCAGCAGTCTGGTTATCGTGGACACCAATCACCAGATTGAGCACACACACCCGTGTGACAGCACGAGTTTCATTCCCATTTGGGCCATCCGTCGTCTGTTTCCAGAGCGCATTCAGATCACGCTCAATTGCACGGACATTGATGCTGGTGGGTGTTCCAAGCAACGGTTGTGCATTGTTGGTCATACATACCTCTTTATGATCAAGGGAGCACATGGCACTCCCAGTTTATTGTTTACAATCTGCGCCACTTTCGGCCCGTTCGTTCGATAAACTCATCGGCGGCCTGTGAGCCCCAGGTTCCTGCTTCATAGGTTGATGGTGTTGCCGATGACTCCCAGCCCTGATGAATGGGTGTAATCAACGACCACGACGCTTCAACCTCATCGCTACGGGTAAAGAGTGTTGAGTCACCCAACATCGCGTCGAGTTGCAGGCGCTCATAAGCTTCCGGCGACTCCACCCCAAACGAAGCGTTGTAGCGGAAGTCCATTGTCACCGGGCGGATCTGGCTCACCTGACCGGGGACTTTTGATCCAAACTTGAGCGAAATACCCTCGTCAGGCTGGACTTTGATCGTCAAGACATTTGGCTCAATATTATTCTGCGGACCCGACTCGAATAGCATCAACGGGGCAGAGCGAAACTGTACGGCAATTTCACTCACACGCTTGGGCATGCGCTTCGCAGTACGGAGGAAAAACGGCACCCCTGCCCAGCGCCAGTTTTCGAGAAAGAACTGGATCGCCACATACGACTCGGTGCGCGAATCGGCCGCAACACCAGGCTCCTCCAGATACCCTGGCACGACCTGGCCATTAACAGTACCAGCGCCATACTGACTACGCACGGTGTAGCGGTCGACCTCTTCGGATGCAATCGGGCGAATGGCACGCAACACCTTCACCTTCTCATCACGCACCGCATCAGCACCATAGCCAACAGGAGGCTCCATGGCCGTCAGCGTCAGCAACTGCATCAGGTGGTTCTGTACCATGTCGCGCATCGCACCGGCGCGCTCATAGTAGTTGCCACGCCCTTCGACACCGATGTTTTCTGCCACGGTAATCTGCACATGGTCCACATAACGGCGGTTCCAGACCGGCTCGAAGATTCCGTTGGCAAAGCGAAACACCATAATATTCTGCACCGTCTCTTTGCCCAGATAATGGTCAATACGATACACCTGCGACTCATCGAAGACCTTGTGAACCTCGGCGTTGAGCGCCTGTGCGCTGGCCAGATCGCGACCAAAAGGCTTCTCAATGATGATACGAGTCCACCCACCATTAGGCGATTTATTGAGCCCTGCTGCACCTAACTGCTGAATAATATCGACATACGCACCCGGCGGCGTCGAGAGATAGAGCAAACGATTGCCCCCGGTACCACGCTGCTCATCGATCTCATTCAAACGTCTGGCCAACTCCTGATACCCCGCCGGATCATCGAACGAGGAACGGTTGAAGAAAATCCCCTCGGCAAAACTCTCCCAAAGCGTATCCTGAACACCACTGCGCGAATATTGCTCCATCTCCTTCCGCAATGACTCACGAAAATACGCATCGTCCCAATCGCGGCGGGCAAAACCAACGATACTAAATCCTGGCGGCAAGAGCCGTTCACGCTGCAAGTTGTAGAGGGCTGGCACCAGCTTACGATGGGTCAGGTCCCCGGTCGCCCCAAAGATAACGACGGTACATGGTTCAGGCGTACGCTGCATCCGCAAACCAGTGCGGAGCGGATTGGTTGCTGTGGTGGCTTCCATAGGAAAATAATACTCCCGGAAAACTACGGTTTTATACGGATCACAATCACACACGCGATTGCTAAACAAAAACACATCTATCCAAAACAAACTGACAATAGTATTATAAGCACTTTCGGATCAACTCGAAAGTAAGACACCACACATTTGTACCCATACCTCTATAAGTTACGGATACAATAGAAGCATAATGATTTTTGCAAAAAGAAATACTGGTGACAGATGAATGACAGACAGCGTATTTCAAGTGGTGCGCCATGGGAAAGTATCGTCGGATACTCACGGGCGGTGCGGGTGGGGCCACACGTGCATGTAGCAGGCACCACAGCGGTTGGCGCGGATGGCGAGATCGTCGGAGTTGGCGACGCCTATGCCCAGACCATGCACATTATCAGCATTATCAAGACCGCTTTGCACGAGGCCGGCGCTGACCTCACCGATGTCGTGCGGACACGTATGTACGTGGTGAACATCGACGATTGGGAAGCGATTGGCCAAGCGCACGGCGAGTTCTTTCGCGACATTCGGCCCGCTGCAACCCTGGTCGAAGTACAACGACTCATGCAACCGGAAATGCTTATCGAGATCGAAGTGGATGCAATTATCAGGGTGTAGTGCAGGGCTTGCCCCTGCATCCTCCCGTCGTGGACGTCCCCCGTGACGGTCATACCCATAAAAGCTGCTCTGTTTGCGTTCTTTGACAAGCCATGCTATAATCCCGCTAACAAGTTAACACAAGCGGGAGTGGCTCAGTTGGTAGAGCGACACCTTGCCAAGGTGTAGGTCGCGGGTTCGAACCCCGTCTCCCGCTCCAATACCAGCCATGTTCGGTAAGAAGCCCATAACGAAACCAGATGCATACGGCGTCCAACCATTGATGCACTGGCAGACCAACGGGCCAAACACAAAGATCAGGTATCCGATTGAGGAGCCTGATTTTTACGTTGGCTATCGAACAATTCTACCGAGTCACGGTAGATCCGTACCCGCCCATTAGGATACGGGGTCACACGATACCCTGTGAGTAACCCTTGTGTCCACAGCCGCAGCACGGTTGGTTTTGAAATACCAAGATACGCAGCAGTTTCTTGTGCAGACATCGTTGGGCGGTCTTCTGGCACAACCCCCTCCTTTCTATGTGATATATATGTGCTAATTTTAACGCATTTAATAAAAACGTCAACCTCATATGCACGACAACGCCCTGGCGCGGAAACAACAGTTATACCTGAACGAAAGCCTATATTTGTGCAAGAACTATCTGGAATCAATGAGAATAATACGTACTACTCTCTCATCGATTGCCTGATTGAAATCAAGCATGTTATTCCTTGGTATTCACATGAAAAACAGCGTCAAGATAGCATGTGTTTAGAGTTAGTAGTCTTTCCAATAGGAACTGAGGGGTATGTGATGGAAGATTTAGATTCTAGTGTAGTCATTCTGGCTTCGTAGTATAGTATTAGTACTATTTGTGTGGCGTGGCTTGGTCTTTGGCTTACCAAGCCACGCTTGATAGCACAGATGTCAAACAGTTTGTCTAGTTATCGAACCTTGTACAGTTGATGGATGTCTATTTTTATGATTATCAATGGTGAGGAGAGTCTGTTCATCTGTATCGTCAACGATAACTGCCTGTAT
>JBCDFA010000120.1:0-19921 GCA_039178835.1 Chloroflexota bacterium | reverse complement strand
GCACCAACACTACCGCACAGACTCCCAACCCGACTTCCGCACCTGATACAACATCAGCACCAATACAAGGACCCACTGTTATTAGTAACGATGGTGCTATCACCAACTGGGAATACTTTGGCCATGAATCGGTAATGTCGCCTCCTTCACCAGCGGACAATGTGCGGGAATTTGGTGATAGGATGGAACCCGCCTGGTTGGCAGAAACAGACGAAGGTTATGAGCTTGTCTGGGGTGCAACTCAATGTGCAACCCAGCCCATCGTGGTCATCGCTGAGGCGTCACTTGACCTTTGGCCCGGTGAAATTGTCACCCCCGATTGTGAGGCAATGGAGGTGTTTCATCCCATCACTATCACTATCGAGATCACCACCCCGCTTGATCAATGGACCCTCACCCTGCATCCTCCCTCACGTGGGTAACAGGGAGACAGGTGAGCAGGTAACATACGTAGCGACGGTTTGCAACCGTCGTTCTGCATTTTCACACCACCTATAGGGGTTTTATAGCCTAGCAAAGGAACACAGGATGCAACTACATAACATGATCATCATTCTGGCTACTGTGGGGCTGCTGCTGACGGCCTGCGGCAACACCACCGCACAAACACCTACCCCAACCTCCACCACTGATATACCAGCAACACCGATACAGGGACCAGCCGTCATCAGTAATGATGGTGCTATCACTGCCTGGACATACCTTGGCCATGAATCGGTAATGTCGCATCCTTCACCAGCGGACAATGTGCGCGAGTTCGGCGACAGTAAGAGTCGCGCATGGTTGGTAGAAAAAGATAATGGCTATGAACTTGTCTGGGATGTGAATCAATGTGCCACCCAACCTGTTGTGGTCATCGCTCACACATCACTTGACCTCTGGCCGGGCGAGAGTGTCAGACCTGATTGTGAGGCGATGGGTGTGTTTCATCTCATCACTATCACCACCGAGATCACCACCCCGCTTGATCAATGGACCCTCACCCTGCATCCTCCTTCACGTGGGTAACAGAGAGACAAGTGAGCAGGTGGCTCAAAACAACGGCGGTTTGCAGGCGACTCCAAGACGCCTCTACAGTTCAGAGCAAGTACAGGCAACATACGTAGCGGCGGTTTGCAACCGCCGTTCTGCATTTTTTACATCACCCATAGAGATTATATAACATAGCAAAGGAACACAGGATGCAATTACATAACACGATCATCATTCTGACTGCCGCTGGCCTATTGCTGACGGCCTGCACCAACACTACCGCACAGACTCCCAACCCGACTTCCGCACCTGATACAACATCAGCACCAATACAAGGACCCACTGTTATTAGTAACGGTGATGCTATCACCGATTGGAAATACCTTGGCCATGAAGCGGTCACAGCAGAGCCTACATCAGCCGACAAAGTGCGGGATTTTAGTGACAAGCGGAATAGCGCCTGGCTGGTGGAAACAGCGGAGGGCTATGAGCTTACCTGGGATGGACTTCCCTGTTCTACCCAACCCATCGTGGTCATCGCTGAGGCGTCACTTGATATCTGGCCAGGTGAGAGTGTCAGACCTGATTGTGAGGCGATGGGTGTGTTTCATCTCATCACTATCACCACCGAGATCACCATACCGCTTGATCAATGGACCCTCACCCTACATCCTCCCTCACGTGGGTAACAGAGAGACAGGTGAGCAGGTGACTCCAAATAATGATGGTTTGCAGGCGGCTAAAAGCCACCTCTACAGTTCAGAGCGCGTACAGGCAACATACGTAGCGGCGGTTTGCAACCGCCGCAGATGCTGAAAGATTGTCGTCCCAATCATCCACTGTTACTTGAATATTCCAGATGGATACATATCCGCGACAACGCGCCATCCTTCGTCGGTGCGCTGCCAATAGATCCACAACTCAATACGTCAAATCAAAACTGAACAGTCCTCCCACTGCCGCGAACCAGATCGTGACAATCACAGCGACCAGCAGGATTGCCGCACTTACCCTAGTGAACCAGCCGGTATCTTCGCGCCAAACGATGAGGTTTACCCATCCCAGCATACCAGCACTCACAAACGGCAAGGCGCCTGCTCCATAAAGTACTTGTAGCCACACGCGACTAGTCTCGGCAAGATCGGTGACTGAGGATACAGCCCAACTAAAGTATGTTCCCCAACCTAACATGTATGCTAGCGTAATACACGATGCTATGGGTGCCATGCGATACGCAATGGCTCGGGCCCCTTTGAGGGGAAATGGCACTCCGAAGCGCCAGCGTGCGAACGCTCGCACTAGCCATGCTACTATGCTCATAGCAAAGACCAACACGGCTCCTCCAAATGCCAGTATAAGCCAGGCAGAGGATCGCCACCAAGGGACCGGTGTGGCGATCATTGTTGATGAAGAAGGTTCAACCGCAAAAGCTTGTACTTGCCCATCGACGACGCGTGCAACAAGCCGTTCAGTACCACCCTTTGCTTGCCAGACCCATGGTTCGACCTCTTGCCATGTTTTTTGAGGTTCACTCGTCACGTATAACTCGCCATCGATACCGACTGATACGTATGTTTGAGATAGTATCATCGGTGCTGCAAACGGATTCGTTACTGATCGGCGCGAAAACTCATATGTTCCTGCCATCGCTTGGCCATGTTCATAAGCGGTTGGCAATGGAACCGGTACAGGGGCGGCGACCGGGAAGTACCGATCCACAAATGCTTTCTGTAGATGTTCACGTATCAGTGCATTGGCCCCACCGATTCCACCACTGTTCATGGAAATATACACGCCGATATTCTCATCCATCAGCAAAAAGAGATCGGAATGAAAGACAGCAATATCGCCACCATGACCAATAATGCGTAGTCCATTCTGATCCTGCTGATAAAATCCCAGGGTCATGCCGTTGAGCGGAGGGAAATGTGTGTCAAGTGTTTCGTGCATTAGGCGTGCTGTTTCCGGCTGCAACAATCCCTCGCCGTCGTTGAGGTGTGCAATCATAAATCGAGCCATATCAGACCCACTTGCCGATAGCGCACCAGCGGGGGCATCGGCGATCATCTCAAATGGTTGTGGTTGGCCATCAGTGCGACTCCAATAGCCCTGTGATATATGCGGTTCAAGCGTTGCTGGTAAAGGTTGCCGAAACGTTGACTGCTCCATGCCCAATGGCACAAAAATATGTTGTTCAATATAGTCCTCAAATGGCTCGCCAGAGACCCGCTCCACGATATACCCAGCAAGGGCATTGGCATAGTTCGAGTAGGCGGGAACCTCACCCGGTGGAAAGATCTGTGATGGAATGTTGGTCGTGAGATATGTGTGTAATGAGTCAGTCGCATCAGGATCAGCAAAGAGTAACGAAACCAATACCTCTTCAAACCCCGGTGTATGGGTCAGAAGATGCCGCAGTGTAATCTCACCCAACGGCATGGGTAGCTCAAAATCAAGGTAAGTATTTATGTTCTGATCGAGATCAAGTTCTCCCTGTTCAACAAGTTGCATAACAGCGGTCGCAGTGAACAACTTGGAGATCGACCCAGGTCGAAACAAGGTGGTTTCTGGATCAACTGGCTCACGCTGTGCCAGATCAGCAAACCCATACCCACGATTGACCAGAACGTTGCCGTCTTTTACGACTGTGACCACTGCACCCACAATATCCCCATCTGCAAGGGCATAGGGCATATAGCCGTCAAGCCAGGTAGCGACATTATCAGCGGTCAATTCGGGGGGGAGCTTACGCTCAAATGTATGTGACATAGCCCCTGTACTTAGGGGCAGGTTGTGCGCGATGGCTTGATTGATCGTGGCTGATGCAAACTCTGCATGAGTCTGTCCATGCACTTTCGTATATCCAAACAGGCCAAATGATAGTAAAGCTGAAATGACACCAAGCCAAGATAGTATTCTCATAATAGTAAGTTCTCCTAATAAGCGTCTTCGCACACAACAAAGATCGACGGGTGACGAACATGGTTGGGGTAGTCTTTAAAAGATAGTGGTCGTATAGACAAGCAGAGCACGATTGACCCAGAAGAGAAAACCCAATGCCCCATTGCCCAGATTGCCGCACTGACGAGATGATCAGAATGGCTCAATCCATCCATACAGGCAAACAGCAGTGCTCCTACAAAGCCCGTGGTTGTTCATTCGTGGATGCCTACAGTAGCGGGGCATTTCGGACGACACCAAAGTCTTTGTAGACAAGCGCGTGGGGAGTACTGCATCTCTGAAAAGAACGCCACCGCAATCATCCACCACTACTTGAATTTTCCAGATGGATACATATTCGCCACCACGCGCCGACCCTCTTCGGTGTGCTGCAACACATACAGTGCACGTGCACCCTCATCAGGTGTTACTGCTTTCTTTCTGCGAAAATTGATAAACGTGTAGGCAAAATCATCATTTCCATCGGCAAATTCGACGACCAGGTCACTATCATCCATCGCGCCTGAAGCGAGGAGGTTGCGGATCAACAACAAATTAGCATCACGCCCACGTACTGCTGTATCCATTCCCTCGCCGATAATAATCACATCTGGCGCATACATGACTTGACTCCAGCTATCAGCATCCCCCTGAGCAATAGCAGCATTTCCTTTTGCAACAAATGACTGAAGCTTTTCTTTTACACTTTGCATATAACTCTATCCTTCGTCCTAAACAATGTATCTATCAACTCGTGTCACTATCGATTAGCTTTTTTCTAGAATCTCATGTGCTGCACGCTTACCAGAGCGAATCGCACCTTCGATATAACCGGCGAACATCTCTGCTGTTTCCGTTCCAGCCCAGTGAACACGCCCTTCTGGTTTGCGAAGTGTGTGGCCAAACATAGTCAACGCACCAGGAGGAAGCGACCAACCATACCCGCCACGTGTATAGGTTTCCGTGGTCCAGTTCACTTCAGCATAAGCAATCGGAGTAGCCGCCTCATCGCCAAAATAACGTACCAGATCGCGCAGGATGAGTGCCTTCCGCTCATCGTCAGTGAAGGCTGCGAACTGTACAATTTTACTCGGCTCTACAAAGCATGACAGTACACCATGTGGTTGACCAGGTGGGGTAACATGGAGCACGTTGGTAGCCCAGGAGTCTGCATCGCCACTGACCATACCACTTAAGCCACGCTCACACCAGAAGGGACGTTCATACGCCACCAGAATGGAGGCCAGCCGACCATGCGCAAATTTCTGCATAAGCGTGTCACGCATCGGGCTCAGGGCCGGGGCATAGGTGATGCGGCCAGCCAACATGGGCGATATCGCCACGATTACATGCGACGCAGTATAGGTTCCTGAGTCGCTCAACACACGTACACCCTGCTCATCCTGTTCAATGCGAAAGACAGGACTATTGAGTTTCAATTGATCCGCAAGTGACTCAGCAAGGCGCATCGACAACTGATGCATGCTGCCTTTAACCAAATGCTTAAGCAACCCATTCTCAAAATCGACCGCATTATACATCCCATCGCTGGTGCGGATATACCATAGCAACGCCAGAAACGACACCTCATACATCTCGGCAGAGACAAGCCCGATACATATTCCACGTAATAACTCTACAGTTTCTGGATGTTGCGTATGAGCACGTACCCATGCCTCGGCAGTCATCGAGTCCCAGTCGAGTGCATTCGGTGCGTTCCATGACTCGTGAGCCGGGAGTGTTTGTGCCATCTCTTCCAACTGTTCCGCAACGCGCTCATACTCCTCACCAACTTCCTTGCTGATCAATCCAGAAAACTCGTCATCGATTGATACTATCCGACCATTTAAAGACTGAAGCATCTGTCCATCCACTTGTGGTGGATAGAACGTCACATCAAATTCCTTGGCCAGCGCCAGAGCCTCAGTCTGACCACGACCGAGGTAGCGCCCACCAATATCTAGCCGCAAGCCTGCCATCTCAATCGAATGGACTCGCCCCCCGACCCGATCACGGGCTTCGAGAAGTAGAACTTTCTGGCCTGCTCTGACCAGTTCGCGTGCCGTTGTCAGTCCGGCAAAACCCGCACCGATAACAATCACATCTGGAGAAGCACAATCTGTCATAGCAACACCTCTTTGCACATTTATGATTTGAATACCTTTTTGACTTGACGAGCCGCTCGGATGCCAGACTCAATCGCCCCATCGATATAGCCACGCCAGCCCAGCGCAATGTCGGCGCCTGCAAAGAAGACCTGCCCTTCGGCTTTAATAAGATCAGGTAAGAGTGTGGCTTGCCCTGGTCTGAAGTTCGCCCAGGTCCCTTGCGCTAGTGGATCAGCCGTCCAGTTATGACCATACACCTCCAATACCTCAACTCCTGGCAGCAGCGGCTCCAATGCATCTCTGGCCCACTCCAGTGTAAATTCTTCCGGAGCTGTTGAGCCAAACCCAATCAACCACGTGTTGCCTTTCGACCAGAAGCTGCCTTTCTCAACATGACTTGCCATTAACAATGAGAAAAGGTGTTCCTCTGGTGCAAGCGCCAGTAATCCCGGAAACTCTCCTTTGACACGCACAAAAACCTTTGACCCCAATCCGGCATGACGCTGCTGGGCAACCTGTTGCTTGGCCTCGTTAAGTGCAGGTGTGAAGGTAACGTTGGCCCATGTATTCAAAGGTATCGCAACGATCACTGCCCGCGCCATGTATTGATGGCCCTGATCCGTTTGTACTACAACCCCCTCTGAAGACTGATCGATCTGGGTAACCACTTGTCCGGTGCACACTTCTGCACCGCTGTCCTCCAGCATCCGTTCAAGAAGTGCTGCTGTCCCTTTCTTGATGACGTAGGTACCATTTACATCGGAAACTTTTGCAAAGTCGTCCGTTCCCAGCAGGGCCTGTAGACGCAACAGTTCGGTCTGTCCGCTTTCGTCTAGCGGCGAACTCAGATCTGAGGTTAACATCGCATACAGGAGATCACGTTGCAATGGCGGGAGGTTAAGCCGTTTGAACCGTTTGTACAGTGAAGCATTTGCGTATGGAATCCATTCCCTGTGGGCCAGTGGGTCATAGGGAAATGGAAACAGGTCGTCGGGTTGTGGATTGGCATTGTACAGTGCAGCATAGGCCTCTTCGAGTAATGCATAGCCTTTTTCTGCATCAAGCGTGTGGAGCTTTCCCTGGGACAACACTCGAATTTCGTCGATATCGTCCTCACTGCCCCATACCACCTTTAACCCGTAGCGTGTAATCTCCGACCAGATATGCGGTTGCGACCAGTGGACATACGCACCACCTAATTCAAACGGATGGCCATTATGTGTATCACGCCAGGTACGCCCACCGATCCGATCGCGCCCTTCAATGATGAGGGAACTCAACCCCGCAGCACGCAATTCCCGGGCTGCAGTAACTCCCGCAAAACCTCCACCAATAATAATAATGTCGTGCATTTGTTTTTTCTCCATGCTATTCATTAACTTTTCAGCGACGCTCGATATTTCGTCACACCAGGAAAGCCATAATCAAAATAATTGGCATGATATGTAATGTATGGTTCAAAGCCTGAGCTTTCATAGAGGCTACGTGCGATATCGTTACCGTGGATAACCATAATCCCGATGGTATCGTGACCTCGTTGACGTGCCTCAGCAAAAGCTTCGTGCATTAAGCGCTTACCCAGACCAAGCCCTCGCGCTTCAGGTAATACTCCCACTGACTCGATAATCACGGGTGCTTGTGGTTCAAGAAAGGAGATGTTGTCACTACCCTAGATCGCCTCATAGCGTTGCTGAAACTCCACCGTCATTGAGTTGCTCCATGACAAATGTGTGGCAATATCGGCGAGCTTCTCCAAACGTAATGGCCGACAATCCTCTTGTACTTGAGGTGGCTCAAAGACCACACACGCAGCCACCGGTTGGCCATCTTTTTTCAACACAATAAACTCCTTGGTACTCCCCCAATTTGAAGCATTTAGCTTGAATGTCGCCTCAACAAACATCTGTGGTGACACACCCAACGGTTCGAGCAAGTCATCCCAGAAAGGGCGTTCAAACGGCACACTTGCAGCAATCTGGTCAATGCGTGCTAAGAAAGATACATCTGCTCGCGTTGCGTGGCGCACTGTAATACCATATTCGTTATTTACTGTTGGCATATTGCAACTCCTCATGAAATAACATACAATACGTATGTGAATAACATGTATTGTATTGACATACGTATCGTATGTCAAGTACGAGGTGCGTTTATGCCTGAAACCAAAGTGCGCCGATCACGCACAGAGATGATTGCCGAGACGACGACCAAACTGATCGCTGCCGCCCGCCGCTCTTTTGCACAAGTCGGATACGCTGCGACATCGATGGATGAGCTTTGTGCAGAGGTTGGTCTCACACGAGGCGCACTCTATCACCACTTTGGTGGCAAAGAAGGTCTGCTAGAGGCGGTGGTCAAACAGATTGATCAAGAGATGGGTGCGAAGATGGATGCCGTGTGGTACTCGACTCATGATCGCTGGGAGGGGTTTCAATTGAGCTGTCAGGCATATCTCGGACTTGCACTCGACCCTGAAGTCCAGCGCATTGTGCTGCAAGATGCCCCTGCCGTCCTGGGGCAGCGGTTACGTGACATCGATGCACAGGCCTCAATCGCGTATATCACAGAGGAGCTGCGTGTGCTTATGGGGCAGGGACGGATTAGCGAAACCGACCCGGAAGCGCTGGCGTGGATGCTCAACGGCGCGATGATGGATGCCGCCCTGTGGATCGCCGCCAGCGATAATCCAGAAGAGGCGCTCCAGAAAGCACAGCAGAGTCTCGCGCTGATTCTGAACGGCATTGCAACAAAAGACTGATTAAGAAAATGGGTTTATAGTGAGCAGCACCCCATCTCCTATGTCGCGGCGGTTTGCAACCGCTGTTCAGCGGCTCCAAGCCGCTGCTACAATTCCCTGCGTACACAACAACCCCACGTAGCGGCGGTTGCGAACCGCCGTTTGTAGCACACCAATCTCACGTAGTGGCGGTTTGTAACCGCCGTTCAGCTACTGTGTACACACCAACCCCACGTAGCGGCGGGTTGCAACCGCCGTGTGCACCACCAACCCGCCGTCCAGCGGCTCCAAGCCGCGGCTACAACTCCCCATCTGCACCACCATCTCTCGTTGCGGCGGGTTACAACCGCCGTTCAGCGGCTCCAAGCCGCGGCTACCATTCCCTGTGTACACAACAACCCCACGTAGCGGCGGGTTGCAACCGCCCCAGCAACTACCCCACCACAGGCCACGTCGCTGTGAGCAGGTCGGGCAGCACCACGCCCGATGGGCCGCGTAACGAGTAGTGCACATCGCCAGTCAGTGGTGTTGCGTCAGGGTTAATCTCCACCACTTTGATACCGCACTGTAGAGCTTCGTATGGCAGCGAGGCCGCCGGATGCACCAGTGCCGAGGTGCCAATCGAGAAGAAGAGATCACAACTAGTCGTTGCCGAGTAGGCGGTGGTAAGTGCTTCAACTGGCAGGCTTTCGCCAAACCACACCACATCGGGACGCAACAGACCATCACAACTAGGACATTGTGGTGGTACTTCGTCGGTTTCTGGCCATTGATCGACAATGGTGTTATCATCGAAACACTTGGTGCGCGTAATGTTGCCATGAAGTTCAATGACGGTCTGGCTCCCCGCCTGTTGGTGAAAACCATCTACATTCTGCGTAATCACCGTGACCTGTGGGACATGCTGCTGCAAGGTTGCCAATGCAAAGTGGCCGGGGTTGGGTGCCGCACGTGAAACCAGTTCACGACGCCATGCATACCACTCCCATACCAAACGTGGGTTACGCATAAAGGCTTCGGGCGTAGCAAGCTCCTCTGGGCGATACTGGGCCCAGAGCCCTGTCTGGGCATCGCGAAAGGTGGGAATACCGCTCTCTGCGGAGATACCTGCGCCGGTCAACACGGCGACGTGCTGTGCGTTGCGAAGCGCATCAATAAGTTCTGCCGGAATTGTGGTTGTATTCATCCTCTGCATTCCTTCTGTGTTATTGGGTGTCCTTTCTTATAGCATACAACAGGAATCACAAACGTCCAGTAAAACCCAGATCATTTGCTATATCCGCAGGTGTGAACACGCGCCACGCAGAACCGCTGCAAACGCTTCGGTGCCCACAATTGCCTGTATTGACACAGGTCGTTTTGGATCGGGTGGATGCGGTTGGAGCGAAAGCTGCCACCAACCAACATCATACCACTGGCCGAGTTTATACCCGGCCTCACGATGGACGCCGATATGCCGAAAGCCCAGCGCTTCGTGAGCACGCACACTGGCTGAGTTGGGAAGAGTAATAATCGCGTAGGCGTTGTAAAACCCCTGTAGCCGTAAGACATCAAACAGTGCTGTGTAGAGCGCACGACCCACACCAGCGCGTTGCACATTGTCCGCCACGTACACTGATACCTCGACTGACCATTGGTAGGCCATACGCGTGCGATGCGGATTCGCATACGCATAGCCGATGATCTGATCGGCGTGTGAGCAGACCAGCCAGGGAAGCCGGTCGAGCGTGGTGGTGATACGCTGTTGCATTTCGTCCACTGTCGGCGGATGTAGTTCAAACGAGGTTGATGTTGTGCTGACAATCGGTTCATAGATCGCCAGGATCGACGCTGCATCGTGTGTGGTTGCGAGCCTGATCTGTGTTGCCATAGGGTGTATCCGTCATTTGAAGGTACGAATAGTCTCAATCACCTGATCACGTGCGACCTTGATGGCCTCACCGCTGCGTGGTTTTATTTCGATCTGCTGGGCCGATAACAGCCGTTCGCTGATCACCATGCGGAGTGGCAGACCAATCAGATCGGCATCGTTGAATTTGACACCCGGTGTCTCTTGACGGTCGTCGTAGAGCATTCGCAAGCCTGACTGACGCAACTCGGCGTAGAGCTCGTCGCCTGCTACGCGGACTTCGCCTTTCTTCCCCAGCAACACCAGATGCACATCGAAAGGTGTCAGGTCGCTGGGCCAGATAATCCCCGCATCATCGTGGTGCTGCTCAACCACGATCTGTAGCAGGCGTTCCAGCCCAATGCCATACGATCCCATCACGACTGGTTGGGCGACACCTGTCTGATCGAGGTAGGTGGCACCAAGCGCTTCGGTGTAGCGTGTGCCAAGTTTGAAGATGTGCCCAATCTCGACCCCGCGATCCAATGCGAGAGGGGCACCACACTGCGCGCACGCATCACCAGCACGCACAGTCGCCACATCACCCGTGATCGTCGCCTGCCAGTCGCGGCCATACACCACGTGCTGTAGATGGTATCCCTCGCGGTTTGCACCGCTCACCAGACCTCCTCCAGCGACGACGGATTGGTCAGCAACGACGATGATTTTTTTATCCTCATCTGCTGACTCCAGATCGGTACGAATGGATAGCCCGACCGGTGAGGCATAGCCTGCCACCGCGCCACTGGCCGCAATCTGCTCGGCGGTAGCCGGGGCAAGTTCCGAAACGCCAAGAAGCGCACGTAATTTGATTTCATTGACTTCCAGATCGCCACGAATAACAACAAAGATAAAGCCGTGTTCCGGGGTATCGAAAAATACCGCCTTGGCCGTCGCCGCTTCTGGAACACCGAGAAATGTGGCAACTTCGGCAATCGTGGTGCAGTTTGGTGTGGCAACCTCTTCCATTCTGTGTTCGCTTGTGCCAGCACTATCGTACTGTGCAACAGCAATTTCCACGTTGGCGGCATAGTTACAGCTTTTACAGATGGCTAATGAATCCTCGCCTGATGCTGAGAGCGCCATATACTCGCACGCCTCCCGTCCGCCCATCTCGCCTGTCGCAGCGGAGACCTTGACAAACTGGACTCCACAGCGCTCGAAGATGGACTCAAAGGCTTGGGCAAGCTGTTCATAAGCAGCGTCGAGCCCTGCATGGGTGGCATCGAGCGAGTAGGCATCAAGCATGGTAAACTCACGTGTTCGCACCAGCCCATTGCGGGGGCGCATCTCGTCGCGGTACTTCGTGTGAATCTGGTAGACCACCGCCGGTAGCTGCCGATACGACGTGATGTCGCGGCGTGCCAGTTCGGCAATGGCTTCCTCGTGAGTCGGCGCAAAGATCAGCGAACGCTCGCTGCGATCGGTCAAACGCAACATCAGCGGGCCGTAGTCGTGGAAGCGTCCGGTCTGTTGCCAGAGTTCCGCTGACTGGATGACAGGCGTGCGAAACTCCTGTGCATCGATGTGCGCCATCTCATCGTGCATGATCGCTTCGATGTTTCGTAACACACGCATGCCAAGCGGCAAAAGCGCGAACCCACCCGCAAGCAGTGGTCGGGCCAACCCCGCACGCAGAACCAACTGATGCGACTGACTGTCGGCATCGCTTGGTGCTTCACGCAAGGTACGACCCAACAGGGCTGAATAACGCATGAATACCCTCCATTTCATCACAAATAAAAACGCCCCTGAGCACTTTGCTCAAGGACGGAAAACCGCGGTACCACCTTGGTTGGAGCCAGGTGGCTCCCACTCTGTCGCTACAGCCCCATGGGCGATAGCGCGTCCCGATCACGGGGGACTAGCCGGTGGATCTTATCGTTGAGAGCCTAGAGTCTTGAGACGAGTAATTGCGCGACAAGTGCTCTCACTACCACTACTAGCCTCTAATCTCCAGTCTCTAGCCTCTTGTCAACTGTTCGACCACAACTCAGGGGCGGGTTCGGTGTTGGTTTGCTGGTCAGGCTTGCACCATCCCTGACTCGCTGGCTGTCCCACCAGACACATACTATTCCCCATCAATGTCATTTGGATATATATTGGCGTGATTGTAGCATTTGCCACAGGCGCGTGTCAATCGGTCATTGGCAGGAACATTTAGCACATCTTCAAAAACATCACGTATATATTATGCACACAAACTGGTTTATCGCTGTATAAGTGGCAAATACTGCCCTTTGAGTTCCACATCTGCAAACAACACCTGAAACTGATAATCTCTCATGTTAGCTTCTGTCCATGTCAAGGTTCTTTCAGCTACATCATGGGTGGCCGGTTCCTCTGTTGCACCAATATAATTTAGGGTATCAGGATACAATAATTGGTACGTATAATTGACCCCAACACTCTCAAATCCACCTGCATCCAAACTAATAGCAGGAGGATACATTCTTGGTGTGTACACTTTTCTATACGATATCATCAAACTGTCAATTGAACCAGAACACCGAATATCTCCATTGCTTAACTGTGTACAAGTTCCACTACCAGTCTCCTCTACCAGCAGGTCAGAAATCTGAACACCTGCTGTAATCTCTTCGGATAGAAAAAAGGTATATGGGGATGTACTAGGACCTGAAGGCCAACTGTATGTCTCAAAACTAGTCAATTGTAGCGCGTTGAAACTTTCAATAACACTCGTATCAATTCGCATTGTATCTGACTGAGTTTCGAGAACCATATCATACGATTCTGCCCTAGCCGGAGGGTTCATAACCAAAAGTATCAAGAGAAGTGAAAGAAGAAATATACGAGAACTGATGCGACTATGCTTACCCATTCATACCTCCAAATTACTCAAATAGACTACCAACACGCATATTCAAATATACAAAACAAGTGAAATTTGTCAGACATTTTATAGAATAAATGCTTTATTGTTAAAATTCAAATAGAGCAACTACGTAAAGAAATTCTGTATTTTATGCAAAGCAACACATTGCTTCTAAGGCAAAAAAGCTTTACATCTATCATATCATATTTCATTGCAATTCTGTCAACCATGCAACGAGTACCAACAAAAGTACGTTGTATATGATGAAACGCACGGTCTGAATTGACGAAAGTCGGTTCTTCAGGCATGATAGGCGCGGTTTTTTGTGGTGCGTTGCCACCAGTGGGGAACAACCAGACAAAAGACGATCAACACAGAAGTTAGATGACACGTTTATAGAACTACAGATAGGTGGAATAAAGATAATGAGCGAATCCAGCAAGCATTCTCGTACACCAAAAGAATATGCGCGACTCTTTGGAACCGGGTTAGCAATGGGTGCGGCAGACATTGTCCCCGGTGTATCGGGCGGCACCATGGCGTTTATTATGGGCATCTACGAGGAACTGATCAACGCCATCAAATCATTTAATGTCAAGCTTGCACAACTCCTCTTTCAGGGCAAGATCAAAGCTGTTTTTGACCATATTCCATGGCAATTTTTGATCGTCCTTTTCACAGGTGTTGGCCTAGCCATCATTTCTCTGGCCAATGGTATCGAATGGATGCTTAGCAATCAGCGGGAACTCCTTTTTTCCTTCTTCTTTGGCCTGATCGTCGCCTCGATCATTGCGGTTGGGGCCAAGATACGATGGTCGGTACTTACTGGTATTATGTTGTCAGTGGGTGCCGTAGTGGCCTTTATCATTGTGAATTTAATTCCTCAAGATATGCCGAATGACCCAATTACACTCTTTTTTAGTGGCATGATCGCTATTATGGCCATGATTCTCCCCGGCATCTCCGGCTCATTTCTGTTGTTAATTCTTGGGCAGTATGACTTCGTACTAGAATCAGTGGCGTCATTTAATTTAATTGCCATCATTCCCGTCGGCCTTGGCTCTATTGTAGGTCTTATGGGCTTCTCACGCGTATTAAGCTGGCTCCTGCGAAACTATGAACAGGCCACAGTTGCCACACTTGTCGGGTTTATGATCGGCTCATTATGGGAGATCTGGCCCTGGAAAGAGGTGCTTCAGACGGGCCTTGATCGGCACGGCGAGGTTGTGACACTGATTGACCGGAATATTTTGCCGAATTTCGCAACGGGTGCATTCTGGCTGGCGCTCGGCCTGGCTGTGATTGGCTTTGTTCTGGTGACCGTGATAGATCGACAACAGGCGCGGTCAGCATAAAGAGTAATAGAGGAAATGACAGATATGTATCCTGCATTGACTGTTTTTACGCAAGATGTCGCGTTAACAGGTGACATCCAGTCAGATATGGTAACGTTATTGACGCACCACGGCGCAACGAAAACCGTCGGACACAGCATGCGCGTCGCAGCAGAAGCCAGACGTCTGGCATCTCACTGGGGCCTGAATGAAGGTGACGCAGAGGTTGGGGGATGGTTGCACGACATCAGTGCAATTGTCCCACCACCACAATTCATTCCGCTTGCTGAAAAGCTAGGGCTGGAGATCTTGTCGGAGGAACGGGAGGTACCGATGATCATTCATCAAAAGCTCTCGGCAGCTATCGCACAGAGCATTTTCGGCATCAATCATCCTGCCATTCTCAGCGCAATTGGGTGCCATACGACGCTCAAACAGCAGGCCACAACCCTCGACAAAGTGGTGTTTATTGCCGACAAGATCAAGTGGGATCAGGAAGGTGAACCGCCCTATCTAACGGAACTGCTGACTGCTATGGAACAATCGCTGGACCATGCGGTGTTCTGTTATGTCGATTATCTGTGGCAACGGCGTGACACACTGCTGGTGGTGCACCCCTGGCTGGCAGACGCCCATCGAGAATTGAGCGAGCAGTTGCAATAAGATTACGTTGGAACGTTTCCCTTGGTGTACATAATGTCCAGATGCCAACCACCACGGCGAAAGGTAAAGCGACATGTCGGCTCATTGGGGTCTGGGATAAACTTGGACTCAACACCAGTTCTCGTCGAAACATGGATATCTACATAGTTACGAACTACATCGGTAGGTCCACCCCATCCCCACATGGTAAATTCCTGTCCAATGGCTGTCTGGCAGGTGTCAAGTGCCTCATCCACATGTAACACAACCGTTTGATCAACAACAGTGTCCGGTGAATTATCCCGAGGTGGGAGACCAAGAAAGATAGTGTCCCCATTCGACAGACTTGCCCACGAAACTCGTGTTTCATATCCCTCACCATCCACAAACTTCTCATTTAGAGATGTTTCGTGAATATCTGTCAATGACTCCCCGAGTTTTTGTTCATAGAGTGCTTTCCAATCAGGCGTGCCGAAAAAAGCACCACATCCTGTTAACAACACAATGAGGCATATTCCAAGGCAACGTAGACACCACTGTGACTGATGCATATCTCATCTCCTTCTGAGTGCTTGCTGATGACGATTAACGATACAACCACAAAGTTATACATTTGGTCTAAGTTGTGTTGGTTAGATTATAACTATTTTTGTACTGATTGTCAGTAAACACGATGCTAAATATGGGTTGGAGTAGTAAGGTCCATCGGCCTCAAACTTTTACACACCACTACTGTAACCTCATCACTCTTCAGCCGTACATGCTGACATAGAAACATACTATGTAGTGAGGATGATATGAGTATTGATGAACAACTGGCCCAACGTTTTGTGTGTTGTAAATGCCATCAGTCGGGTGCTTATGTAAAGCGTTTTTCGGCCACAGGCACCGGATTGTCCAAATTGTTTGATATCCAGCACAATGTCTTTATCGCTGCTTCGTGCGGCTCGTGCGGTTACACCGAGATATATAATCCCGACATTCTTGAGTCACGCAGCCGCACAACGGATGTGCTGGACATCTTGTTTGGTGGCTAGAACAGTTTAGGTAGTAGCTGACTTGGACAACCGATGCATACTGTCGCGCAGGTTGCTATACAGATCTCGATAGACTGAGTAGCTGTAATTGTATTTTTCCTGCGCTTCAGGGTTTGGCTCAGTTATCTGATCGACCTGCACACAAGCATTCACCGCATCGTGCACATCGGCAAACAGACCAGCGCCCACACCAGCCAGCAATGCAGCACCGTAGGCTGGACCTTCCTCAGCCACGAGCGTCACTACCGATGTGCCGTAAATATCCGCCTGCATTTGTCGCCAGAGCGGGCTACGTGCGCCGCCACCAGTGGCACTAATCTCGTCAACAGCGATCCCCAAATCACGCATAATCGTTAACCCATCTCTGAGAGAGAAAACGACGCCCTCCATCACGGCGCGGATCATATGGGCGGCGCCATGGCGGGTCGTAAGTCCCACAAACGATCCACGCGCCAGTGGGTCGAGATGCGGTGTGCGTTCACCGGTCAGATACGGCAAGAACAACAAGCCTTCGCTCCCAGGTGGCACCATACCGGCTGCGGTTGCCATTTCGTTGTAGGATAGCTCATGGGTTCCTGAGTCGGACTCGCGGAGAAGATCGCGCATCCACCGTAGCGAACCACCGGCAGCCAGCGTTACCGCCATCAGGTGATACTGGCTTGGTACCGAATGACAGAAGGAATGCAGACGACCCTGTGGATCGAAGGCGGCTTTGTCGGCATGGGCGAATAGTACACCACTGGTGCCAATGCTACTGTTCACCACCCCCGTTTTGACAATGCCCGTGCCGATAGCCGCTGCGGCATTATCGCCGCCTCCAGCAATCACAGGAATGCCGGATGGGAGACCCAGCCCATCGGCAACTTCTTCCAATAACGAACCTGTTACGTGTGGGCCTTCATAGACTTTTGGTAGCCAGTCACGTGGGATGTCGAGTGCGGTGAGGATTTCATCGCTCCAATCGCGTTTGTGTAGATCGAGCAGAAGCGTACCTGCCGCATCTGCTGCGTCCGTGGCACTCACACCGGTCAGTTTGAGACGGATGTAGTCTTTGGGCAGTAGGACCTGCTGTACACGTGCAAAGTTATCTGGCTCGTGATTCCGCAGCCACAGAATTTTGGGCGCCTGGAAGCCGGTAAGCGCAGGGTTGCCCGCAATCTCGATCAGACGTGGTGCACCAACACGCAGGGTTATTTCATCGCACTCTGCCCCGGTGCGCTGGTCATTCCACAGGAGTGCAGGACGAACAATGTCTCCACCAGTCCCGAGAAAGGTGGCCCCATGCATCTGGCCCGTCAGACCTAAGCCAACGATCTGTGTAGCATCAATGCTGGCTTCTTTGAGCACATCGCGCAGAGCTTCCTGCGAACCACGCCACCAGTCCAACGGGTCCTGTTCACTCCAAAGGGGGTATGGTGCTGACAGCCCATATTCAGCCGTCGCAGTTGCGAGGACACGCCCGGCTTCATCACAGAGCAGCGCTTTTGCTCCCGAGGTACCAATATCAAGACCGAGGAGGTATGGCATGATTGTTCCTTTGCATTCAGTGCACAGTTTCGTTATGGTTACTATTGTGGTTCGTGAAATTGCTGCCCATTATATCACGTCCACCAGGAAAAGAATTACCCCAAACATGTACGTTTGGGGCAAGTCCAATGCCAGCAATGGTGAACGATGCTACTTCTGCTGGAATGCTGCATCAAATGCCACGTTCGATGGCACAATATCAAGATCCCGTACGGTTTGCAGCGCTTCTGGTGCACCCTGATCGCGGCTCATACCGTTGTCTTCCCACTCAATCGAGTACGGACCTTCGTACCCAATGTCGTTCAACGCACGGAACACCCGCTCGAAGGGGACGCCGCCACGCCCAGGCGACACAAAATCCCAGCCGCGCCGATGGTCGCCAAAGAGCAGATGCGAGCCAAGAATGCCGTTGCGCCCGTTGAGCACACGGATAGACTCCTTGACATGCATATGGTAGATACGATCCTTGAAACCATAAATGAACTCGACCGGATCAACCATCTGCCAGTACAGGTGACTGGGATCGAAGTTAATGCCAAACGCCTCACGATGATTGATCGCTTCGAGTGTACGCTGAGTTGACCAGTAATCGTAGGCAATCTCAGAGGGATGTACCTCCAACGCAAATTTCACCCCTACCTCATCGAACACATCAAGAATAGGGTTCCAGCGATCAGCAAAATCCTGATATCCATCTTCTATCATCTGGGGGGGGACTGGGGGAAACATAGCAAGCACATGCCAAATCTTCGAGCCGGTAAAGCCATTGACGACTTTTACACCAAAGGCGGCGGCGGCCCGCGCCGTGTTTTTGATCTCCTCGGCAGCCCGTTGTCGTACACCCTCGGGATCGCCATCGCCCCAAATGTGGGGAGGGAGGATGCCCTGGTGCCGCTCATCGATCACCGCATCACACACCGCCTGACCAACGAGGTGATTGCTAATCGCAACGCATTGCAATCCGTGTCGCTCAAGAAATTCGCGTTTCTGGCGCACATAGCCATCGCTCTCCAATGCCTTGGTGACCTCAAAGTGATCACCCCAGCAGGCGAGTTCAAGACCATCGAAGCCCCACCCTTTGACTTTCGTGGCGAGTGTCTCCAGTGGTAAATCGGCCCATTGGCCGGTAAATAATGTCACAGGTCGTGTCATATCGTACTCCTTGTACAGCGAAAACAAGGTTTTGTTCAAAAATCAGTGAAAATACTTTACATTATGTTGATGCTTCAGGCGGCACAATACGTGCACCCGGAATGTCGCGCAGCACCCGTTCAGGGCCTGTTGGCGCATATACCACTATCAAGCGCAATGGATCAGTTCCGGTGTTAATTGTCGAATGGTAGATGTCTGCTGGAATGTAGATGCTGGCACCAGCATGCACGGTAATAGGTGGCTGATCATCTACCATTTGTGCGCCCTCACCCGAAATAACATAGATAATCTCATCGGCACCCGGATGATTATGTCGCTCATGGCCTTTACCCGGCTCCAGAACAACTTCACCAAAACTAAAACGTTCAGCTCCTGTCACCGCCGGTTCACTCAAGAACTGTGCTTTTCCCCAGTCAAAGACAATAGTTTCCACATCGTCACCATAGACGATCCAGCCTGCACCTGATTGTTGCATAACGGTTTCTCCTTGAAAAAGCTAGTATGACGGCTCGACCCAGGCACCACTGCCTGCTGACTTCTCTACCGCATCGAGCACCGCCTGACAGCGCAGGCCATCTTCAAAGGTCGCATCCGGTGTAGTGTTGCTGGCAATACCGTTCAAAAGATCGTACACACCGTGAGTGAAGGTATGCTCCCAGCCAATGATATGGCCAGGGGGCCACCAGGCACTCAGGTACTTGTGTGTGCCATCGGTTGTGAGGATATTGCGGAAGCCACGAACCTCGGG